>CACZPV010000354.1 GCA_902783065.1 uncultured Ruminococcus sp. | reverse complement strand
TTTTGTCAGTGTGAAATCAATCAGAGCAACGTGCTGTATTATTTTGACCACAAGATCAGCAAAGACAGCTTTTCCGAGCCGCTTTCCAAGATATATCGAGGCGTTTTCCTCAATCACAACCGCGTGGAGCAGGGGCACGGATATGTCAGTTTCTGGTCGGAACGCTCGGGCTTGCACGAGCCGCAGGGAGCGCAAGGATTTGTCCTCTGCACGGATGAACTGGACGAGCTGGCGGGAGCAGTCGGTGTAAAAGTGAAAAACGGAGTATATGACTTCGGTAATTGCTGCGTCGACTTATCAGGAGATACACCCTTTATCAAGTCGGGTACGATGACTTACCGACCCACAGCACTGGCGTGTCCGGATTGCGAAAACCTGCTGCCGCTGGATTATTTGTCTTCAAAATGCGTCAACATCGCCCTTGTCGGAAGTTCAAAAACAGGCAAAACAACCATGCTTCTCTCCCTGCTTTCCGATAATTTCAGAAATCTGACAGGGCAGTGTGAAGGCAAGCTGAAAGTGACTCGCAGTTTTGACTGCACCGACGGATATGTTAGAAATTTCTGGGACAGGATGCTGTCAGGTTTTCAGGAAAACGGCAGGATTCCTGATGCCTCTGACCAGCCTCTTCCCCCGCTGTTTCTCCGAATGGAGTGGGAATTGCCCCAGGGAGGTCAGTTTTCCCATAATCTATGCCTGATTGACACACAAGGGGATGTCTTTCAGGATGACGAGCGTGCGAAAAAAACGCTGTCACTTCTGGAAACGTGCGACGGGATTCTGTATTGTGTGGATCCGTCTCAGAGTATATCGGCAAGAGGAAAGGGAACAACTGCGAAAAGCAATAAAGGCATTGCTCCCGGAACAGCTATCGGAAGACCGGTTATTGCTCCGCCCGCCGGTGCTGTCTCTCCTGAAAAGAATTCTGCTTCCGGAGATCCGGCGATGATCTACGAAAGGTATTTCAGAACAGATCGACGCTGGGAAGGTAAGAAATGTGCCTTTGTTTTGACAAAATTAGATAAATATATTGATATTTCGGCAAAATATGATATAATTATTAACGAATTTCCGTATGGACGTTTTCTCACAACATCGTCTGGTGTGCCTTCCGAAAGAGAAGAACTCTTTGATTTTTCAGGGAGCGTTTACAGGCAGATGGTGGCTCAGGCTGTTTTTCAGAAAGAGTTTCCCACCATGCCGACTCCTTCCAACTGCGCATTCAAATCCCCGGCGTATTTTGCCGTATCTTCCTTCAGCGGAGACGCCTTGCCTGATAAGACAAAAGGCAAAGGACTTTATGTGAAAGACAGACAAAAGCGGAACTGCCTTTTCGTTCACGAGCCGCTCATGTGGCTGCTTTCGGAAATTGTACCCGATCTTCGCAGGCAAGAATTCGAAGAGTTGAGCAGCCGTCTGATCAAGAGTAACGCATAAAGGCATTTTACATTGTTAGGGAAGTGCATTGAATGCTGTTCAACAAAGAAACATTTCTGGATGACCTCTTTCACCATTTCAAGGAAACACAACATCTGAAATCAGACATGGATGTGTACAGAGCCATAGCGCCTCATGTGTACACGGTTTTCATTGCCCCCTTCACCGAAAAAGCGCTGCTTAAAGGGTTGCCTCATTATGCCCAGTTTCTGCATGAATGGGAGCTCTACAACGATAAATGGGAACTGGACGACAATCATATAAAAAAAGCCGTAACCCAATACAGTATTCCCTGCATTTCTGCTATGGCTCCTGAGGGAATAAGAAACCAGTATAATGTCTGGGCAAGAAGCGGAAGATTTCCTGATTGTCCCGAAACGGTTATTTCTCTCTGCCGTGTTTGCGGTGTAAATGATTTTGAATATATCAAAACAGCAGTGAACACATATTGCTCAAGAACTTTTGAAGGTAAAGGTCTGAAAAGTGTCTTTCTCTACGCTGTGGCGCGAGGATTTGTAGATATGTCAGAATT
The DNA here is from genome assembly GCA_902783065.1 of uncultured Ruminococcus sp. Taxonomy (GTDB): domain Bacteria; phylum Bacillota; class Clostridia; order Oscillospirales; family Acutalibacteraceae; genus UBA1213. Next base: position 339 of record CACZPV010000354.1, on the reverse strand, counting down.
GGCATTTAGTGATTTTCAGTTCGGTCTGGTCGAGCAGTATTACGAAAAATACCTTGCTGCCGCCTATAACGGTAAAGAGGACGTATCCACCTATATGGATGACGGCACAATAAACTTCCTGAGTGCCGCCAGCGAATGCAGAACACGAGAGCAATTTTTCAGACTGCTTGAAGAGCCAGAAATAATAGACTACGTTTTATGTGATGTAGTGGAGCTCATCGCAGCCGTGGAAGATATGGTGGAATGCAGAAAACAAACTCCAAATGAGAGCATCAACAATCTCTTTTTACGTTACAATGCAAAAAGTGTCCGACCTAACTACAGCAAAATGCTTCACGG
>CACZPV010000353.1 GCA_902783065.1 uncultured Ruminococcus sp. | reverse complement strand
CTTTGCTCAAAATGGTGGGGAGAAGTCTACCCTTTTGGCTATGGTCGCTTAATCTTCATTTGTGCATTTTGACGAATGTGCCGCTTCTATGCTCATTTATAGTTATATAACACATAATCGACCTGGTGAAGCGGCTCTGAGTTGGATTTTGCATCATAAAGAATCTCCCGGTAAATCAGTCCGTATCCGTCAGAATAATCGGGGGAAAAATCCGGAAAACCAATGTCGACATCCAGACAGTTGTGGTATTTGGTATCATCCATCGCTTTTCTCAATTTGTTTTTAAACTGTTCGATAGCATGTTTGTTGTTTTTATCTCCGATGAATGACTGTTTCATCTGATGAAGATAACGATAAGCCGTCTGGTTCCAGACAGATAACTGCGGCTTGTTCCGTATTAAAAATTCACGCAACTCCGCAGTTGAACCAATGTTATCAAGCCGTTTTTGCACGGCAAATGTGAAGTTATTCGTCGTATCTTCGTCGGAAACATCCGGCTGAGGCGCTTCTTCAACTTCCTGTATGATACTGTTGGCGGTCTGAAAATCTATCTGATTTTTAAATGCGTAGTAATACACCGCTTCATCTATTTTGCGAACATTAAACGCTCTGTCATAATAGACATGATGAAAGAACCACTTGGTTTGCTGCCAGGAGAGCTTCAGAGCGAAACAGAGCTGATACATTTTCGGACGGCTTTTAGGCTCAATTTTAGGTCGGCTTTGTCCGTTTACCCATGATGTTATGGTTTTCTTATCCATCTTTATTCCTGTTGCTTTGAGATGATCATAGATGTATTTTACCATCTCATCATCACTTCCTGAAAATCCGATGTCTTCTAAAAGAGTTTTAAGTCCGTCAGAAAAAGAACGGAAAGAGTTCGGGTCTTTGAGAAAAGCAATGACCGCATTTTTATCTGTTTCATCATCGAGTAATCCATAATCAAATATACTGCTTTCAATGGTTTCCGTATAGTTGTGATCCAAAAGTATTCCTTCTTTCCCGGTTATTGCACACACATATCTTACAATATAATTCAAAAACAGTCAATAGGAATCACACTATTATTTCTTTTTATACTATAGACGCAACTTGCTCGCAGCGTGTCAATTATTTGACATGTTCATTATCTCCGACCGAATGATTGCAGCATGTCAGAGTTTGCTCTACTGTAAAAGTTTCTCCAATTTACTCCTATTCGGTTTTTCTTTACTGTTGTAGTATTTTTTTTTATGTGTATTTGAACGATTACTAAAAAAATTAACAAACTTACAATCATTTTATGTTGAAAAGCTACGATTTTTGTTGTATAGTAGATTATGTATATAGTAAATTATCTTATCTATCGAATTCTATCAAAAACGCTAAGAGCCTGTTTGTGTCTCGGTTCGTGCGGAGGAATACTGAACAGGCTCTAAATACAATTCAAAAAACAGTATATGATTGGAGCGCGTAGAATGAACGACACTTACACCAAAGATATTCACTTTATATTGCAAGAATTAAGGTTGAGTATCGAAAACATCAGGGAGATTACCGAGTGCATACTGGCGGACGTGAACAAAGGATATGTCCCGGACAAGGATACGATCACACGGTTCAACACGGAGATAGACGGTCTACGATCGTATTCCGATAGCATCAGGACACGAGCCACGGGCATACTGGGTCAGGAAGAACAATCCCCGGACGTTTCGGTGATACAGCTTGCGGAAGCAATTATTGAAAAACAGGAAAAGCGCAAAGCAGATGAAATGCGGTCTGTCCGTATGGTTCTGGATCATTTTTCATCGGTCAAAGCCCATATTGAGCTATATTCACAGGCTTTACTGCCCTTCCAGGAAAACGCTGCCGAAATGCTGAAAGCAATGAATTGTCAGAAGTACGACCTTTCCGAAAATGCTAACCACATTTCGGATTACCGTCTTTTTCTGGATTGTTTGTCCATGGAAAATTTTGAGAGTGATGAAGGCATCCATGCACTTGACGAATTGAGTTCCCGTTTTTCCAACCGGGTTCAGCTTGGCATCGCAAGAAATCAGTATTTTCTTCCTGAGATACAGGAAAAGACAGCGTCCGTTCCGAGCAGAGAAATCGATTCCGACATTTGTTCATCCGCAACAGAGGATGCGCCCGTTCCATTGATAGTGACAGAGATGTACGCTGCCCCTGACAGTGTGGATTCCTCTCCCGAATGCGTTTCCGGAGTTTTTCTTGAGCAGTCTCCGAAAATCCAGGAGAATGATGCGGTAGTGTATAGCATCAATTCCGTCAAAAAAGCCTCTCCCAGCGCAAGTATCTTTAAAAAGGAT
>CACZPV010000352.1 GCA_902783065.1 uncultured Ruminococcus sp. | reverse complement strand
TTCTTGCGTTTTTCGTCTATTTCTTCTTCGGAATGATGTTTTCGGATGCCGGATACGGATTGATTATGGTAATTGCAACTACTATTGCAATCAAAGTTTTTAAACCGGATCAGCCAATGAGGAATAATTTAAAGCTGTTCCAGTATTGTGGTTTTGCAACAATTTTCTGGGGATTAGTATTCGGAAGTATTTTCGGAGATGCACCGGCTGTGTTCTATCGGCTTTTTACCGGCAATGAGATAACCATGGCGCAGGTTTTGCCGTGGCCTGTGCTTGATACACAGAAGGATGCATTGACAATTATGATTTTGTCAATTGGCTTGGGTCTTGTCCATATTCTCGTGGGAATGGGCTGCAAGTTTTATGTCTGTATCAAAAATAAACGGTATGCCGAAGCTTTTTTTGATACAGGTCTATGGATGACAATGCTGATTGGTTTCGCAATTCTTGCGGCAGGGATGGCATCGACAGAGATCCTCATAACAGTCGGAGCAGCAATTGCTATTGCTTCGGCAGTTGGTCTGGTATTGACACAGGGCAGGGCAAAAAAAGGTATCTTTGGCAAACTTCTGGGCGGTGTTGCATCACTGTATGATATTACAAGCTACATCAGCGATCTGCTTAGTTATTCCAGACTTCTGGCGCTTGGACTTACAACAGGTGTTATGGCACAGGTATTCAATATGCTTTCCACGCTTATGGGAACAAACGTCTTTGGTATTATTTTTATGATCGTAATATTTATTGCAGGACATCTGATCACGATCGGGTTGAATGCACTTGGATCCTATGTTCATACTATGCGTTTGCAATATGTGGAAATGTTCAGTAAATTTTATGAGGGCGGCGGAAAAAAATTTGAACCTTTTTCCGTTAACTGTGATAACTTTAAATTAAAAAAATCTGAGGAAAATTAATCGGAGGTTAATATTATGAATGGTATAGTTTTTGCAATTCTGGCAGCTTCAATCGCAACAGTTCTTTCTGGTATCGGTTCTGCAAAAGGTGTGGGCGGTGCCGCGCAGACAGCGATGGGGGTTCTTTCAGAGGATTCTTCAATGTTTGGTAAAATGCTTGTACTTACACTTCTTCCCGGTACACAGGGACTTTACGGCTTTATCGTCGGATTTCTTATAATGATTAACTGCGGTGTTCTTGGCGGAGAGGTTCCTACACTTATGCAGGGACTGGGTTATGTTGCAGCTTCACTTGCAATCGGTTTCGGCGGTATGATTTCAGGATTTGCACAGGGAAAAGCTTCTGTAGCAGGTATTTCAATGTGTGCAAAGGATGAGAGCAACTTTTCAAAGGCAATGGTTTCAATTACCCTTGTAGAAATTTATGCACTACTTGCCTTTATTGTATCACTTCTTATGGTTATTTCTATCCCCGGAATTAAGATGTAATCAATATTAAGTAATCAATCGTGTAAAGGCGGGTGGAAATATTGAGCAATGCTGAAAAGATATTATCGGTTATCAGACAGGAAAGCGAAGACAGGATCAAAACGATGAAAGAAGAAGCCGATAAAATTTATAGCGATATTACGAAGGAAGCTGAAAAAAAGGCACAGGAAATACGAAAAAACGGTGAACATAAAGTTCATCTTCAGGCTGAAAATCTTCTGAAAACCTATCACAGCAGAGCAGAACTTGAAAAACGTAATGCTATACTGAAAACGAAAAGAGCAGAGATAGAAAAAACAATCGAATATATACATCAGCATCTTTTATCTCTGGAGAATAAGGAGTATTTCAGATTTATTCTGAAGCTTGCCAAAAAGCTGGATAATAACGAAGGCATGATGTATTTCAATACGAAGGATCTGAAAAGGATGCCCTCAGGTTTTCGCAATGCACTGACCGATCACGGAATCAAATCGACTGTATCAGATCAGCCGGATGACAGTATTGACGGTGGATTTATTCTGAAAAACGGAGATGTAGAGGAAAATATGAGTTTTTCCGCAGTGCTTGCAGCCAATCGTGAAAAATTGGAAGATATTATTGGCACCGAGCTGTTTAAAGATTAAGGGGGAATTTGTATGTCATTATCGTATGAATTTTCCATCGGATCTGTCAGAGCAAGGGAAAAGTATTTGCTTTCTGCTTCTGATTATGAACAGATGCTTGCGATGAAAAGCGAGGGAGAAATCATTGCCTTTCTGAAAGATAAAGGTTATCCCGAAGGCAGCAGCGTAGAGGAAATGCTGAACTCCAAAAAGGAGCAGATGTGGAATTATATACAAAGCGTTGCCCCCGATATGGAGATTTTTGAACCTTTTTATCTGCAAAATGATATTCACAATTTCAAAACTATCCTTAAAGGTGTTATGTTTAAAAAGAAATATGAGGACTTATTGCTGACACCGTCTGCAATCAGCACGGAACTTATCCGTAAATGTATCGAAAACAGAAATTTTGAGCAGCTTCCTGAATGGCTGCGTGAACCTGCTGCAAAGTCTTATGAACTGCTGGCACATACAAAAGATGCAAGGTTGAGTGACGGCGCTGTAGACAGAGCACTTATGGAACGGTTGATACTGCTGAGTAAAAAGTCATTGTTTCTGTCAAAGTATTTTAATACTCTGGCATTTTACGCAAATATTAAAACAGCACTGCGAGCTTCACGTACCAAAACTACGATGGAATTTCTGGATACGGCACTGTGTGACTGTGAGGATTTTAACAGAGATAAGACAGTTAAAATGATTATGGCAGGGTCAGAAAGACTGATAAAATATCTGGAGAGCGTAAGTGCTTACGATTGCAGGCAGGCTGTGAAACTGTATGAGGATAAAGCTGTAAGCTTTGAAAAATTTGTGGATAATCGTTTGCTGCGACTTGCAAAAGGAATGTGCAGGCTTGCAAACGAAGGTCCTGAACCGCTGTTTGGCTATTATATTGGTTGTGAATATGAAAGAAGAGCAGTCAATATCATTGCAAGCGGTGTAAAAACAGCTACCTCATCGGATAATATCAGAGAAAGGCTGCGTGAAACATATGGTTAAGAATATCGCTTTGATCGGTGACAGTGAAAGCGTAAAAGGTTTTTCTGCTGTAGGTATTGATGCAGTGGTCTGCGAAGATACGGAAAGTGCAGCAGTGATGTTAAAAACTGTTGCTGATAAGGACAGATATGCAGTAATATATATGACGGAGGAATTGTTTGAAGCCGCTAAAAAAGAAGTGGGGAAGCTTTCTGAACAAACAATTCCGGCTGTAATTCCGATTCCGGGAGCAAGAGGAAATACCGGAATCGGAGCAAAACGACTTTCCGCATTTGTAGAACAGGCAGTCGGATCAGATATACTTTTCAAATAAAATGTATCATTCATAGGAATGGTTTGCATGGATTTTCAAAATACACATAGAAGGATGAATTTTTGTAAGTTTCATATGTCTTTATTAATGACTGAGGACAGCGAAACTTCTGAAGGGGTGTAGAATTTGGCAAACGGAATAATTACAAAAGTCGCAGGTCCGCTGGTTATTGCAGAGGGAATGCGTGATGCAAATATGTTTGACGTTGTAAGAGTCAGTAAGCAAAGACTGATCGGTGAGATCATCGAAATGCACGGTGATAAAGCGTCTATTCAGGTATATGAGGAAACTTCAGGCTTAGGTCCGGGTGAGGAAGTTGAATCAACGGGTGCTCCGCTTTCGGTAGAACTCGGTCCCGGTCTGATTGGTGCAATCTATGACGGTATTCAAAGACCGTTGAATGAGATTATGAAAAAGGTGGGCAATAACCTGACAAGAGGTGTAGAAGTGCCATCACTTGACCATACAAAAAAGTGGCATTTCTGCCCGACTGCAAAAAAGGGAGATAAGGTTGAAGCCGGCGATGTAATTGGAACAGTACAGGAAACCCCTGCGGTTCTTCATAAAATAATTGTACCTAATAAGGTCAGCGGTGTGATTAAGGAAATTAAAGAGGGCGATTATACCATTGATGATTCAGTAGCCGTTGTTGAAAGCAATGGTAAAAAAGAAAATATCTGTATGGCTACAAAATGGCCTGTCCGTGTCGGCAGACCTTACAAAAGAAAACTTTCTCCTGACATTCTTCTTACAACCGGACAGAGAACAATTGATACGCTGTTCCCGATTGCCAAGGGCGGTGTTGCGGCAGTACCGGGTCCTTTTGGTTCCGGTAAAACGGTAGTACAGCACCAGCTTGCAAAATGGGCGGCAGCTGATATTATTGTCTATATCGGCTGCGGTGAACGTGGTAACGAAATGACAGATGTTCTGAATGAGTTTCCGGAACTGAAAGACCCGAGAACAGGTAATTCTCTGATGGAAAGAACAGTTCTTATTGCTAATACATCGGATATGCCTGTTGCTGCCCGTGAAGCATCCATTTACACTGGAATTACTATAGCGGAATATTTCAGAGATATGGGATTTACTGTAGCACTTATGGCGGATTCAACGTCCCGGTGGGCAGAAGCACTGCGTGAAATGTCCGGTCGTCTTGAAGAAAT
>CACZPV010000351.1 GCA_902783065.1 uncultured Ruminococcus sp. | reverse complement strand
TTTTGGCAGAATCCAATTCCTGTGCAAATCCATCTAAACAAGTATCTTCCAATACCGAAAGCACTTTATTATATTCTCTCGCTGTAATTGTGCGGTTTATTTCAGGATATTTATTTGCCATTGCTTCGGGTATATACTGCCCCATCAGACTGACCAATATCTGATCACCAAATGTCTGATCCAGATAATTGATTACCTCTATGGAATTTCTGGTATTTGACGGCAAAACCAAATGCCGCACAATGGTTCCTTTCTGAAGAATACCGTTGCCGTCAAATACCGGCTTTCCTGTCTGACGAACCATCTCAGCAATGGCAGCAGATGCTGCTTCAAAATAATCCGGCGCTTTGGAATATTTTGCCGATTTCTCCGCGGATATGTATTTCAGGTCAGGTAAATAAATGTCTATGATTCCTTCAAGTTTTTTCAGACTTTCTGCCTTTTCATACCCTCCCGTGTTATATACGATCGGAACTTTCGGATGGTATACTGAAAACGCTTCTACAATACTGTCAATATACGGTGTCGGACTGACTAAATTTATATTATGCACACCCATGCTTTCCAGTCTTTTAACATGACCGATCAATTCCTCTACAGTGATTGTTTTTCCTACACCGCCCGCACTGATCTTCTCGTTCTGACAGAAAACACACGAAAGAACACATCCGGTAAAAAAAATCGTTCCCGAACCTTTTGTACCGCTTATACAGGGTTCCTCCCACATATGAGGCGCTGCCCGGCTGATTTTCGGCAAAAATCCCATTTTACAGTAGCCTTTGCCGAAATCAGCGTAACGCTGTGCAGCACAATTACGGGGACATAAGGTACATTTTTCTATCATTTCCAGCCTCTCCTTGGAAAAAGAACGCTGCACTAAAACGTACAGCGTTCTTTTTATATGGTAATGCAAATTTGAGAAAACAAATTATTATTCAAGACCGCAAAGTACGGTCAGTGTTTTAATCTTTTCAATCAAAAGCGTAATTGTTTCCTTGTCATTACTGCCTTTTATCCTCAGTGACATGGCAAGGTCACGATATCTTACAAATGCATCAGAATCTTCGTCTGTCATTTTTCTGACCATACCGGCAATTTCTGCCGCTGATTCCGGTCCATATTTCGTACTGTTGGTATTAGCATAAGCAAGACCTGACATTGCCGAGGCTTCTGCAAGCTTTTCACAGCCGATAGGATCAGCTGATCCGTTTTCAAGGTATGACGGAAGGTAACGGATAATATTTTCCATTGCCTTGATCACAAAACCATCCGTATACTCAGAAGCATATTCCGAATTATACGCACTGACCAGATGAACAAGAGCAGCTGCTGCTGACAGCGCAATTTCTTCCCTCGTCTGAGCAATCATATAATCAGAGTCAACTACAACAAACTCAGGCATGATTTCATAATCAGCAAGAAAGCAGCAGTTCTTTCCATCATCAACTGACGCATACGGAGAAACTTCCTCTCCTGTCCCGGAATTAGTAGGAACAGTTACCAGTGAAGCTTTCACATTGGTTCTTGGAAACAGTGCTTCTCTTTTTCTGATATCACAAAAATCCGCAGCAAGCTGTGCAATGTCGGCATCAGGCACTTCGTAAAGCACACGAATCAGTTTTGCACAGTTTATCACATTGCTGCCGCCGACAGCGATAATAACATCCGGCTCGAATAATGCAGCAGCCTTAACTCCGTCCTTCACATTATCAGGTGATGCCGGCACACTGACAGCGAAGAACGACGTATGCTGCACATTCATATCATCAAGCAGCTTTTCTATGGAAGCAATTCTGCCATTTCTGTAAAGCCCGGTATCGGTTACAATAAATGCCTTTTTCTTGTTGTAAACTGTTTTCAGCTCATTCAGTGCAACAGGCATACAGCCCTTTTTAAAATACAGCTTTTCAGGTACTCTTAGCCAAAGCATTTCATTCACCTCGAAAATAATTACTTACCATAGTATGCCTTAAGGAACATAGCTTTGATTTCAGAGATAAGCGG
>CACZPV010000350.1 GCA_902783065.1 uncultured Ruminococcus sp. | reverse complement strand
TACACTTCTGCCTTTTGCAAAAAAAGAATAATAAAAAAGCAGTATCAGATCAATGCTTTCGGAAAAAACAATCAGCATAATATTCGGAACATTCTCCGATATTGGTATGCTGAGTGATGAAAGCATTTCATGATCATAGGAAGGAAATAAAAAATATGCCATGATTATTGCCCCGGCAATAATAAAAACAAATACTGCTGCTGAAAACCTTACAACTGCCTCTATCCCTTTGTGTGCTGCATATAATGCAGAAAGAAAAATAACCAGAATAATCAGATATTGATTCAATTCTTCTGCTGCAAATTCATTTGTAAACAGGTATAAACGGTACAGAAGAAAAATACTCAAAAATACTGCATACAACAAAAAAAATACAGAAAACCATTTATCAGCAGTGAATTTCTGAATAATACCTGTTTTCTCAAACCTCTGGACACCAATAAATAAAGGTATCAACAAAAAATACACAGCCGTATTGATCAGTAGCGGCAAAAGCAAAATCCAAACAGATATTTCTGTATCAAAGTAATGAGGATATAATAATATACAGCCGATTTTTGTTACAAACAAAAAAACACACAACTGTCCGTAAGTTATTACCCGGACATTTTGATTATTCATGGTTATTCTCTCCTTCCGGCTGCACCAGGCATATTTTGTATTTTTTCATTTTTGAGGGATAGAGTTTTCCAGTCAGCTCTGAAAAATACATCTCTCAGCGCTGTTGCACCAAATGGCGTTATCGGTGAAGTATAAGGAATACCGAAGCTTGTACGGCTGCACAGATTTACACATACCATGCAAAACGCAGCAGCAATTCCCCAGATTCCCAGAGTTCCTCCGATAATCGTAAACACAATTCTCAGAATAGCAGCCGGTGCGTACAGATTAGGAATAATATAAGAACATATCGCTGAAATTGCCACTACCATTAATGTCGGCGCACCTATAAGACCAGCGTTGATTGCAGTATCTCCTATAACAAGTCCACCGACAATACTGACGGCATATCCAAGCGGCTGAGGCATTCTCAGCCCGGATTCACGCATAATCTCATAAACCAGCAGTATAAGCAGTGTTTCTGACATAAGCGAAAGCGGTGTATCTCCTATCGATACTGCAATTTTATTCAGCATAAGTGTTGGAAACATTTCGGGATTGAATGAACCGAGTGCTGTATAGATTCCTGGCAATAGAATGGATATAATAAATGCCGCAAATTTTAACAATCTTGTAAAAGCCGCAAAATACGGCCTGTTTGAGTAATCGTCAAGTGTCTGAAAATACTCGGCAAACAAATACGGTACAATTAATGCCGACGGTACGCCGTCAATCAATATTCCTATACGGCCTTCAGTTAGTTTTCCGCATAACGTATCCGGACGTTCAGTAATACCGATACTGCGAAACGGAGAAATTCCGCCGCTATCCTCCAGATATGATACCATGTATCCTGCTGCAAATACTGTATCAATATTCATTGCATTGATTCTTTTTTTTACTTCCGCCAAAATATCTTTAGATACTGCATTATTCAGATAACAAAGACATATTTCCGTTTTTGATAAATTCCCTGCGGTCAGAATTTCGAATTTTAATTCAGGCGTTTTCATTCTTCTGCGCAGTAATGACATATTGGTTCTTATAGGTTCGACAAAACCTTCTTTTGAGCCTCTTTGAACTACATCTGACTCCGGCTCGGAAATGCTTCTCGACTGATATCCTTGTACACCGATACTAAGCATCTGATTGCAGCCGTCCAACGCAAGAACCGCAAAACCTGAAAGAATAAATCTATAAACTTCTTCAAATGTAGAAATCCGGCTGATGTCGTCAATATACAGAAGTTCTGTTTCAATTGTCTTCATACACTCATCAGAGGTTTTATTACTAAAATCATATGAATACAATGGTTTCAGTACAGCCTGTCCAAGAATATCTTTATTAATCATATTATCAATAGAAATAACTGCACATCGGATTCCATTTGGTTTTATCTCGTGAATCATCAGGTCGCATGAGTAATCAAAACGCCGTCGTATATAGTCCAGATTAGAAATCAGATTATCATTCAATTTTGTTTTTTCCGGAATCGGTCCGGGTATTTTATGATTTGAAAATATGCTTTTAAGATTACTTATCAGTTCATACAAATTCTTTCCGCCTCTCTGTCTTACCTGAATCTGTGAAATTGATTTGATGGATATAAATAAAAGAACTTTTGGGTTTACGAAATAGAAACCAGAACGAAAAGAATATCTGTTTTTATCGTAAATCAGTATTATCTTATTCAAGCTGCGGATGTGTGCAGCCGTCCTTACGTTCTCCCACTTTCCACCGGGAAGTCTGAGTAACTTACTATAATAATTTTTACGCATCGCACAAAAAATATACATTTTCTGAATAAAATACCTTTCTTTGAGAAAAATAATGGAAGATTACCGGAACACAGCAAATTTAAACAGACCATTTCAGGAGGACAAAAAATGATTATAACTGCAATACGTACCATATTACTTTACACAATTATCATTGTTGCGGTCAGAATTATGGGAAAAAGACAAATAAGTGAACTGCAGACCAGTGAATTAGTAGTAATGCTGCTGATTTCAGACATTGCTTCGATCCCCATGCAGGATACCGACCAGTCTATGTTAAGCGGTGTTATACCCATTTTTATTTTGCTGATCTGCGAAATTTTTATCTCTGTATTAATGTTGAAAAATGACAAGTTCCG
>CACZPV010000349.1 GCA_902783065.1 uncultured Ruminococcus sp. | reverse complement strand
GAAGGGGGTTCGGGGGAGAACCCTTTGTTTTTAAACAAAGGGTTTCCACCGGGAGTGCGTTTTGGCTCTGGCGGTTCGATGGTTAGGCTTGACTAATCAGATGAAGAGAATTATAATATAGGTGTATTTTTAATAATAAAAATGTAAAAATAATAGCAGGTTATAAAAGTGCAATGAATATATGCAGCTTTTATAATCGGATGTCTGTTTAGAAATAAAAAGGAGGACACAGAATGATTTCTGTAGCAATAGACGGACCGGCAGGAGCTGGTAAAAGTACCATTGCCAGAACTGCTGCAATGGAACTGGATTTTATCTATGTTGATACGGGTGCTTTGTATCGTGCTGTTGGTCTTGCTTGTATCGAAAGAGGAATACAGACTGAGGAAACAGCCGAAGTGATAAATGTGCTTGATGAAATCAGTATTGAGCTTGTATTTGTGAAAGGCGAGCAGAGAGTATTGCTTGACGGGAAGGATGTTTCTGACGAGATCCGTACTGAAAAAGCGTCAATGACTGCTTCTCTTGTTTCACGGATTCCGCAGGTCAGATCGTTTTTGCTGGAACTGCAAAGAAGTTTTTCTAAAACAAATAATGTTATTATGGATGGCAGAGATATCGGAACAGTAGTGCTTCCTGATGCACAGGTAAAGATATTTCTGACGGCATCTCCTGAGGCACGGGCAAAAAGACGTACACTGCAGCTGCAGGAAAAAGGTGAAAAACCGGATTACAATACAATACTTGAAGATATAAAAAAACGTGATTATAACGATTCCCACAGGGAGATTGCTCCTCTGAAGCCGGCAAAAGACAGTGTGATAATTGATACAACGCAGATGAGCCTTCAACAGTCGATTGAAGCAGTCAAAGATACAATAAAAAGGAGGATTAAGTGAAATGAGTCCTCTTTATGCATTCGGCAGAGCAATTCTCATTCCTATCATGAAGTTGCTTTTCTGGTATAAAGTAAAAGGAAAAAATAATATTCCAAAGGAAGGCGGATATATAGTATGCTCGAACCATATGTCAAATTTTGATCCCATATTTCTCGGTATTACCCAAAAAAGACAAATAAACTATATGGCAAAGGCTGAACTTTTTAAAAACCCTGTATTTGGCTGGATAATCCGTCATCTGGGTGCGTTTCCGGTTCATAGAGGAAAGGGTGACGGAAAAGCAATCAATAACGCAGAATCAATTGTTCAGGATGGAAAGATTCTCGGAATATTCATAGAAGGTACCCGTTCCAAAACAGGAGATTTTTTAAGACCGAAAGCAGGTGCAGCAATTATTGCTGAAAAAACAGAATCACCTGTTATTCCGGTGTGCATTACACCTCAGAATAAGAAAATAAGGATTTTTCAACCTGTGACAGTTTCGTGGGGAAAACCGATTCCTTATGAATCACTGGGACTTGGAAACGGCAGCGGTGAGGCTTATCGAGCAGCTTCTAAGCAGATCATGGCAGAGATTCAGAAGCTCAGAGAACGTGATCTGAATGAAAGACAGATGCTTAAGGGAAAAAGCAAAAAAGCATTGGAGGGCGGAAAAAAATGATTACGGTTGCGAAAACTGCCGGATTTTGCTTCGGCGTCAGCAGGGCAGTTGATATTGCTGAAAAATTGCTTGCAGAAGGCAAAAAAGTAACTACCCTCGGACCGATTATTCATAATCCGCAGATGGTGACAAATCTTGCTGAAAGAGGTGTCAGAATCGCTGATACGCCCGAACAGGCAGACCCGGATTCTACTTTAGTTATTCGTTCCCATGGAGTGACGCTTGATGTAATGAACAGGATCGATAAATCCGGCGTTTCTTATAAGGATGCCACCTGTCCGTTTGTAAAAAAAATTCATAGAATTGTGGCGGAACATTCTGCTTTGGGTGAGATCATTCTGATTGCCGGAGATGAAAACCATCCTGAAATACAGGGGATTATCGGTCACTTAACCGGAGAATATCATACTTTTAACAATTGCCATGAATTGGAAATATTGCTGAATAAATTTCCTGAATGGAAAAATAAAACCATATGTATAGTCGCTCAGACCACTTTTGATATAAAAGAATGGAAAAATTCTTTAAAAATGTTGCAAAAAGTATGTACAAATGGTAAAATATTTGATACAATATGTAGT
>CACZPV010000348.1 GCA_902783065.1 uncultured Ruminococcus sp. | reverse complement strand
CCTGTATTGGTATTCTTTTTAGGCTGGACGATCGTGCCTCCTGCCGTTACTTCTGATCTTAATGAATGGGAACTTGATCTTGCACTGACATTCAGCAGCATAGTGATTATGCTGACAATAGGAATGTTTGAATCCGGAATAGTAGAAGCAGACGAAGTAAAAAAATGGCAGGAGTTTATTGTTTCTGCTCCTTACGGCATACGCAGACAGATAGGAGCAAAATATGTTTTTAATGCAGCTTTTTCGTGTGTCATTGCAAATGTTCTGACATTGTTCTTCTCTGTCGCTGCTGCAATAAACGATACAGACGTAAATATCGCAGAAGCACTGCTTTTTCAGTTTTTATGGCTGCAACTTTTAATACGTGCTTTAGAAATGCCATTTCTGTTTCGTTTTGGCAGTAAGCAAGGAAATATTTTCCGAATGGTTCTTATAGGTGCACTGACTATTGGAATCATCATATACGGTCTGTTCGGAGATCTTTCGGTTCTCGGATCACTCAAAAGTTTTCTTCAATGGATGAAGGACTTTCTTACAGATAAATCATCCTATTTTCTCTATCTTACTCCCCTTGTAACATGGATTATTTACTTTCTGTCCTATGAAATTTCCTGCAAGCTGTATCTGAAAGGGGGAGAATATTATGACAAATAAAAAACAAACTATCCTTCGGCTTATAATATACCTTTTTATTTCATTTGGTATTCCTTTCATCCTCGTATTCATATATGTAGCAAATTTCGGATGGACAATAAACACCAATTGGTACAGCCCTCTTGCAGCATTTTCTATGTTTTGTCCGATGATTGCCAATATTCTTACACGAATAATCACAAAAGAGGGATTTAATAACTCATACATAAAAATGAAAATAAAAGGAAATATTCGTTATTTTGTAATTGCACTTATATTTCCATTTATGTGCGGAATAAGTATTGCTGTTTTTACTGCTTTGCTGATTTTTCCGGAGAACGTCTTAGGCAATATGATAGAACATTTCAGATTTACAGATTTTCTCGTCCTTACGGCATATCTTGCTGCTGTAACTATCGCGTCCATCTTTCAGGGATTTGGCGAGGAATTTGGCTGGCGTGCATATATGCTTCCAAAGCTTGAAACACTTATGCCCTTTCCTGCAGCTATTATATTCGGCGGCATAATCTGGGGAATGTGGCATGCTCCTATCATTGCCTGCGGACACAATTTCGGTACAGATTATCCCGGACATCCGTGGGTCGGAATCGGACTTATGTGCATATCCTGCATCTGTATCGGTCTGTATCTGACAGCACTTACAAAATCCTGTAAATCTGTACTTCCTGCTGCACTTGCACATATAGCTATCAACAATATCAGCGGCTCTTTATCAGGAACAATGCTGAGTTATATTGATATTCCAGAATCCACTATGGCGGAACTTGGTATAGATTTTTCGTACTCTTTATTATTTGTGGTTATTACCTCTTTATTTGCATTAGCAACAGGTATTATCATTCTTCTTTTAAACCAAAAAGCTAAATCTATAAATTCAGATATTATACCTGACCAGACGCAGTGATAATATACTATTTTTAAACGATCAAATATCAGTTTTTGCAGCACAAATAAAAATGGCACAAAAAAGCATTCCACTTTTTTGTGCCATACGAGAAAGGACAGCATTCACGATGTCTGTCCTTTCTCTTTTAATCTGATAAGAAATATCAAAGGATGATTTCGCCTTCTGTTTCACCGCTGATACCGGCAGCATTAGATTCATCAGTATCAATATGAAATGCCGGCGAAAAGTTTGAGCTTACACGGATCACAACATCTCCAAACACAAGCTTTCTTCCTTCTCCGCCTACTGCTACGCTAACTATCTGCTTATCTTCTACACCGATTTCTTTTGCAGCTTCGGGAGTAAGATGAATATGTCTTTTAGCGGCAATAACACCATATTCTATTTCAATCTCTCCTGCAGGACCCACCAGCTTGCATCCCGGGGTACCTTTAACATCGCCTGACTCTCTTATAGGAGCTGCGATACCAAGTTTACGGGCTTCTGTAAGAGAAACTTCCACCTGGTTTTCTTTTCTTGTCGGACCAAGAATAGAAGCTGCCATCTCCCCCTTAGGTCCTACAATCGTTACTTTTTCAAAACAGGCAAACTGTCCGGGCTGTGAAAGATCTTTTTTCTTTGTGAGTTTTGCTCCCTTTCCAAAAAGCACTTCGAGTGCTTCCTCTGTAACATGCACATGACGTGCCGAAACTTCAACCAAAATTTTGCTCATTTTTAACCTCTCCGATCTTGAAGTAATATAAGCCGTTTGTCAAACCCCGAAAAATCTTATGTGTGCAGAAGACGATTACTTATAACTTTTATTGTCATAATCACTTAAATCTGCAGTCTTTGTACCGCCGTCAAAAAGGGCTGCTGCGATGATTTTCCGCAGTATATCCGTCTATGCTGTTAACAGATATACTTGTATTCACAATCGGCCATTAATAATATTGTGGGATACTTCCTGAAACAGAAATTCTCATTCTCCGTATAGGAACACATCCAACCGTATACTATCATTTTACAACTCTTTTTTGCAATTGTAAAGTCCCGTTAATGCTTTTTATAGATTTTTTGCTCAAGCCATGTTAATATTATGCTGCAATAATTCCAGGCAATTATCAATGGTATTCCTCATACTGAGGTATTCCGTCATATGTATGTTCGCAGACCTCTCTGATAAGTTTTTGAAGTTTCAGAAAATCCTCAAACGCACCGGGCTTATCCGATGGATTTCGCAGCAGTGCCGCCGGATGCAGAACCGGCATCATCAGAACACCTCCTTTTCGTATGACTGTTCCGTGTTCACGTTTAATTCTGATATCGGGCTTTATTATCCTTGCTGCTGCAATTCTGCCAAGACAAACAATAATTTTGGGCCGCATCACAGCAAACTGTCTTCTCAGCCATGCAATACACATATCCTGTTCTTCTGGCAGAGGATCTCTGTTCTGGGGAGGGCGGCACTTGACAATATTGGCAATGTAGATGTTCTTATCCCTGTCCAGATCAATTGCCTTAAGCATTTTATCAAGCAGTATACCAGCTTTACCGACAAAAGGTTCCCCTTTCAGATCCTCCTGCTCTCCGGGTCCTTCACCGATAAACATTACTTCTGCTTCCGGGCTGCCTACACCGAATACAATGTTATGACGTCCTTTTGAAAGATTACATCTGGTACACATCTCACATTGTTGGCTCAGATCCCCCAGCAGAACTTTT
>CACZPV010000347.1 GCA_902783065.1 uncultured Ruminococcus sp. | reverse complement strand
CGCTTACAAATAACACAACGGTAACCAAAACCAACTTCAATGTCGGCGAAACAATAACAGTAAAAGGCGCTGCAAGCGGCGGTACCGGACCGTACACATATGAATTTTATTACAAGAGAAGCACAGCAAGCAGTTGGACAAAGTTTGACAAGAACGGTGTCGGCACATTCAAACCAGGCTCGGCAGGAACATTTACAATCAAAACATATGTAAAGGACAGCACCGGAAAAGCGTCTGTCAAAGAGTTTACTCTGACTGCGACTTCACCGCTTACAAATAACACAACGGTAACCAAAACCAACTTCAATGTCGGTGAAACAATTACAGTTAAAGGCGCAGCAAGCGGCGGAACAGGACCGTACACATATGAATTTTATTATAAACGCAGCACCACAAACAGCTGGACAAAGTTTGACAAAAACGGTGTAGGCACATTTAAGCCCGGCTCGGCAGGAACTTTTACAATAAAAACATACGTAAAGGACAGCGCCGGAAAAGCGTCTGTCAAAGAGTTTACTCTGACAGCAAAATGATCCTTTAAAAACCAAACAAAATAATACAAGCACAGTATAAACATAATATTTCGCTTATACTGTGCTTTGTATTTTGATAATAACCTGAATTTAAGATGTTACAGGTGGATATTTCAGGTTTTACAAAATTTCAGAAAAACAGGAGTCAGATATATGATCAGAATTAACAAAGCTACCGAGATGAATTTGAATGATATAATGGCAATCAGAATGAAAATGCTGAAAGAAGTAAATGATCTGAACGATAATTATGAGTTCGGCGATTCATTTAAAGAAGATACCGAAAACTATATTAAAACCGGAAATCAAACAACCTATCTTGCCTATGATGACGGTGTAGTCGGCTGCGCAACAATTTGTTATTATGAGGTAATGCCTACTTATGACCACCCAAGCGGCAAAAGAGCGCATATTATGAATATTTTCACGCAGAAGGAATACCGTAAACAGGGACTTGCCTCTACATTATTGTATATGCTTATTGATGATGCAAAAGAAAAAGGCGTAACAGAAATTACACTTGATGCCACAGAGGAAGGAAAAAAATTGTATTACCAAAACGGTTTTATACAGTCAAATGAAAGAATGGTACTTGATCTCAATAAAATGCTTAAACAAAATATCAAAAGAGCCGAACAAACCGGATGTCAGACACATGGGTGCGGATGCGGAGAATGTTGAAACACTCTGAAAAATAACAGGAGGAAACATCATGCAAAGAAAAGCAGCTTTTGTGTGTTGCTCGGACAGCCGGCACGAAAACGAAAGAAGCAGAATCATGCTTGCAGCTAAGCAGCTTGAAGCTGCAGGGATTCAGACAGTTATTGGAAAGCACATCTTTACAGACGATCATTATTTTTTTGCAGCTGATGCCCGTACCATAGCGAAAGAATTGATGTACTTTTACAGTAATCCGCAGATTACAGATATTTTTGATATTTCCGGGGGCGATATTGCCAATGGAATTCTTCCGTATCTTGACTATGATATTATCGCAAAAAGCAATGCATTATTCTGGGGATACAGTGATCTTACAACTGTAATTAATTCTATATATCAAAAAACCGGAAAAACTTCTGTACTATATCAGATTAAAAATATTGCCGGAAACTTCGGTGCTGTGCAGACAAAACAAATAACGGAATTTTTATGCGGCGGCAATCATGATCTTTTCCGGTTCGATTATCGTTTCATCAACGGTAAAAACATGAGCGGAATAGTGATCGGAGGAAATATACGATGCTTTCTTAAACTGGCAGGAACTCCGTATATGCCTGATCTCAACGGGAAAATTCTTTTGCTGGAGGCACTTGGCGGTACTCCGACACAGATTCAGACCTATGTAAATCAGCTTTTACAGATCGAAGCTTTTGACAAAATCAACGGTATCCTTCTCGGTACTTTTACAAAAATGGAGGAATCTGGTTTTCTCCCTACAGCAGAGGACATAATAATGCAGATAACCAACGGAAGTCTTCCAATTGCCAAGTCAAATCAAATCGGTCACGGCAGTGACAGTAAAGCAATTATGATCGGTCACTATCTATCACTTTAAAGGATGATTTTTTATATTATAACATAAAAGGAATGAGTATATGGCACTGCAAAGACTTGATAAAATACTTTCGGGGCAAAATATTGCCACAAGAACAGAATCAAAAAAACTGGCACTGAAAGGTTTGATCTGTGTTAATGGTGAAATTACCAAAAGAAGCGATATTAAGGTAGATCCCGAAACAGATGAAATAATTGTCAAAGGGAAAAAACTCAGATACAGAAAACATTTGTACATTATGATGAACAAGCCTGCCGGAATTGTATCTGCAAGCCGTGATAAGAATACTAAAACCGTGATTGATCTGCTTCCGGAGCATCTCAGGAGAGATGATTTGTTTCCTGCCGGACGGTTAGACCGTGACACAACAGGTTTTATACTTATTACTGACGATGGAGAATTATCACATAAAATGCTTTCTCCGAAAAACCATGTTTATAAACTCTATAGTGTAGAATGTGATAAAATTCTAACCCGGGATGATGTACAAAAATTTGCGGAAGGAATAGTTTCCGGAGAAGATACCTTTCTGCCGGCTGCAATGAAAATAACAGGGACTAATACCGCACTTGTTGAGATATGCGAGGGGAAATTCCACCAGATCAAACGAATGTTCCATTCAGTAGGTGCAGAAGTGACCCGGCTTAAAAGACTGAAAATCGGAGGCGTTTTTCTGGATGAAAAACTGTCAGAAGGCGAATGCAGAGAACTTGATGAAAAAGAAATTTCAGCCTTAACAGACAAAACAGAAAAAGAACTTTAAAAATTCTACAGAGAAATATTGATTCTGATTGTGCAAAATTATTGAAAAAATTTACAATAATGTCATTTAAAAGGGAAATATGATGGTTATAACGTTTTTTTAGTATACATTTTATACAAAAAATATTTTATATTTTTGTGTTATGTGAATTATACATAAAGTCAGGCTTAATATTTTAGTAAAAAAAAGTATTTTATTTTTCTAAAAAATCTGTTATAGTAAATATGTTAAATTTTGTTATAAAAAATACGCCTCAGGTCGTATCTATGTCCAAGCCTTAATCGATGTTTATATAGATATTAAATTCCTAGACGGCGCAATTCAGGAGGCAAATTATGGCAAGTGTATCATTAAGAAATGTGTACAAAATCTATGACGGCAACGTTGTGGCAGTAAGTGACTTTAACCTTGAAATTGAGGATAAAGAATTTATTATCTTCGTTGGTCCTTCCGGATGCGGTAAGTCAACAACACTCCGTATGATCGCAGGACTTGAAGA
The DNA here is from genome assembly GCA_902783065.1 of uncultured Ruminococcus sp. Lineage (GTDB taxonomy): Bacteria > Bacillota > Clostridia > Oscillospirales > Acutalibacteraceae > UBA1213. Next base: position 78 of record CACZPV010000347.1, on the reverse strand, counting down.
CATTTCCAAGGGCGAACTTTATATCGGTGACGTTCTTGCAAACGATATCTCACCGAAAGACAGAGATATCGCAATGGT
>CACZPV010000346.1 GCA_902783065.1 uncultured Ruminococcus sp. | reverse complement strand
CTGACTTTCGGCAGTTTATTAATCTCATCTTCGATAAGAGAAGAAAGCTGCTTACTGTCTGCGCCAAGCTTGCTGATCAATTCGGCAATAAGACCGTCTTCCTGATGAATCAGAGCAAATACGACATGTTCCTGACGCATTTGTTGATTGCCGTATTCGCTTGAAATTTCCTGAGCAGATCTTATAGCTTCAATACTTTTTTGTGTGAATTTCTGCAGATTCATAAAACATTACCCTCTTTCGTATAATCAGAATCTTACAGCCGGTCTCACGATCGGTGACAAAAATATTGTACCACTGTTTTTAGAAGTTTACAATAGAAAAATAATGATAAATGCGGTGGAACTGACAAGCAAAGATGTTTTGTCGTTTACAGAAGGAAATTATATTGATGTTACCTTAGTTTCACGATTTATGTTAAACTTCAAAAGTGATTTGTCAAGTGTTACCTTAATCAAGTATATTTGCAATTTGCGGAAATATCTCAAGGCTTCTTTTCAGAATACCGTTCATATAAGCAATGGCTGTACCATAGTTGGTAATGGGAACGTTGTCATCCTGGGCACATTTCAGACGATATCTCATTTCTCTTTCGCTGAGCATACAGCCTCCGCAGTGTATCACCATTTTGTAATCTGTAAGTTTATCTGAAAAACCTGTACCGCTTGTCCATTCGTATTTGAGGTCCGAAAGACCTGTATATTTCTCAATAAGTTTAGGAAGTTTTACTGTACCTATATCCCCGCACTGACGGTGGTGTGTGCAGCCCTCGGAAATCAGAATTTTATCTCCGTTTTTCAGCGTATCAAGAGCTTTTACACCTTCAACAGCCAATTTCAGATTGCCCTTATAGTTGGCAAAAAGAATAGAAAAGGAGGTTAATAATATATTATCCGGTGTGTCATTGCTTACTTTCCGAAAAGCCTGGCTGTCAGTTATCACTAAAGCAGGTTTTTTTGACAGTGAATTTAATGTTTGCGGCAGTTCTTCGGGCTGAGTGACAACTGCAGTGCAGTGATGGTCAAGGAGATCACGAATTGTCTGCTGCTGTGGAAGAATTAGCCGTCCTTTGGGTGCAGACTGATCAACAGGCACAACAAGAACGACCATATCCTGATTTTTCAGCATATGTGAAACTATAGTTTTTGTATTTTCAAGACCTTTTGAAAGTGAGGCTATTTTCTCTTTAAGTTTGTTAATATTTTCCCCTGTTTTTGCACTCACAACAATTTCGTTATCGTTTTGTACAGATGCAGAGGCAATATCGCTCTTATTGTAAACAATGATATATGGGATGTTTTTATCTTTAAAACGTTCCAACAGTGCTTTGTCCTCGGCAGATAATCCAATATCTGCCGCAACAATAAGTACTGCAATATCGGTTTTATTGAGAACCTGATAGCTTTTTTTAACACGCATTCTTCCCAGATCACCTTCGTCATCAATTCCGGGTGTGTCGATAATAACAACAGGACCAAGGGGGAGAATTTCCATTGCTTTAGAAACAGGGTCAGTAGTTGTTCCCAGTGTATCGGAAACAATGGCAAGATCCTGACCTGTTACGGCATTGACAACGCTGGATTTACCTGCATTACGCTTTCCGAAAAAAGCAATACGCAGTCTGTCAGATGATGGGGTTGAATTCAAACTCATGTACAAATCACCTTCTTTTAAAATTCAAGTGTAATTATATCTGACCTTATACTAAGGAAACGCTGATTAATTAACTAATCGGCATTTGGGGTGTGGGGCGGTCTATGCACACGCCCCCTTCCCAATGGGAAGGGGGCAGGGAAATGGGCGAATGAATCGCATGAATACTCAGAAACGGAAATCCCTCTTGCCCTCATTCCTTATTTCGCTGAGATAGTCGATTGCTCGCTGACGGCGTTTTGGGTCAGGAACGTTCTTTATTTCACGGGCAATAAGTTCTTCACCGATCTTTTTTGTTTCGGGACTTGCATAGTCTGTCAGGAACTCCTGTAATGTCATAAGCGCATTCGGATGGCAGCAGTTCTGAATTTGTCCGACTTTGCACAAAGCCATGAAGCGGTCGCCTGTTCTGCCCTCACGGTAGCAGGCAGTACAGAATGACGGAATATATCCCTTTTCCATAAGCCAGCGTACAACTTCATCAAGACTTCTCTGATCTGAAACATCAAATTGTTCTGTATCGTGAGGTCTTTCATCGGCAGAATAACCTGCATAGCCGCCGACAGATGTTCTTGAACCGCCTGAAATCTGAGAAATACCGAGTCCCATAACCTTGTCACGACAGGCTTCACTTTCTCTTGTGGAAATAATCATCCCTGTGTAGGGAACCGCAATTCTTATGCATGCAATTATTTTTGCAAACGTATCATCGTCAATGCCGTTGTCAAATACATTGGGATCAATGTCAGCGGCACGTTTTATCCTGGGAACGCTGATTGTGTGAGGACCTACACCGTGAACAGCTTCAAGATGTTCTGCGTGCATCAGGATCCCTGCGAATTCATAGCGGTACATTTCAAGTCCGAACAGTACACCAAGACCTACATCATCAATGCCGCCCTCCATTGCTCTGTCCATTGCTTCGGTATGGTAATCATAATTGTGTTTTGGTCCTGCCGGATGGAGCTTTTCGTAGCTTTTTTTGTGGTAGGTTTCCTGGAACAGGATATAGGTACCGATTCCTGCATCCTTTAATTTTCTGTAATTCTCGACAGTAGTAGCTGCAATATTTACATTGACACGGCGGATAGCGCCGTTTTTGTGCTTAATGCTATAAATAGTTTTAATACATTCAAGGATGTATTCAATGGGATTGTTTACAGGGTCTTCACCGCTTTCAATTGCAAGACGCTTGTGACCCATATCCTGAAGTGCAATGACTTCGTTGCGAACTTCTTCCTGAGTCAGTTTTTTTCTGGGGATTTCCTTGTTCTGATAGTGATAGGGACAGTATACACACTTATTAACGCAGTAATTGGAAAGATAGAGCGGTGCAAACATAACTATTCTGTTGCCATAGAATGCTTCTTTGATTTCTCTTGCAAGGGCATACATTTTTTCGGTCATATCAGGAAGATCACAGGCAAGAAGAACGCTTGCTTCTCTGTGCGAAAGTCCGGCACATTCTACACCTCTGCCTGTTTTTCTTGGTCTTGCTTTTTCAAGTATTTTTTCTATCAATTCTCTGTTATGCTTGTTGGCATCTGCATAAGCAAGGGTTTCCAGTATTTCTTCATGATTAATAAAATCCTCTGCTTTGAGGGATTTTGGATTATATGACATTTTTGATTCTTCTTTCTTTTTAGTAGTTTAAACTTTCCATACTAAACTTCATCAAGTTTTGATCTGATTTAAATTTTTATTTCACCGTCCGCCTAAGGTGAGCAGGGAAAATAAAAAGCCGACATTTTAGTAAACTCTGCATAGCTAATAGCCTATCTCATGCTTGATAAAGCAATTTTAATTCATTGTTTTCCTAAAAAAATATGGCAGGTGGAAAGCTTGAGTTAATAATAGTTATTGTTTCCTGACAGGCAAATAATAATGCTGCATGTAGGTTAGTTTCTTAAGCTTTGTAATCACCTCTGTCTGTAACAACATGATATCCGATTGCTTCCATACGTTTTTGCATACAGAAGCGGCATTCAGCTGCCTCGTCACCGGTACATATCTTGTTATCATACAAAAGGTATTTTTTCCGAACTGAAACAGGTGACAGATTCGGCATGACAACATTTGCTCCTGCAAGAATGCCTTTTTCTCTGCCGAGGGGATGAATTGTACCGAGAGCAGTAGTTGAAGGCAGCAGTGCATGCGGCAGAGTAAGCCGCAAAAGTCCCAGCATAAAAAGTGTAAGTTCAAGTGTACCATTTTTTTGACGGCAGAAAGGGGTATCGTGATGGGCGATAAACGGACCGATTCCGACCATATGTGGATTAAGCTTTTTAAGAAACAGCATATCTTCTGCGAGATTTTCCGCGGTCTGATATGGTGAACCGACCATAAATCCGCAGCCGACCTGATAGCCGATGTCACGCAGATCATGCAGACAATTGATACGATGCTGCCAGGAAAGTTCTGATGGATGCAGCTTTGCATAGTGTTCAGCGTCAGCCGTTTCATGGCGAAGCAGGTATCTGTCTGCTCCGGCATCAAAAAAAGCCTGATAGCTGTCATGT
>CACZPV010000345.1 GCA_902783065.1 uncultured Ruminococcus sp. | reverse complement strand
CTACAATAACCAACAAATCAAGCACTATATTCATATCAAACAACTCCGATTTCAAAGCATATTAATGACACTGATTTAAAGTAACACCAATAACAATATGCTGCATAATAAATGATATTAGTATAAAAACGTTAAACTGTATTAACGCTAATACCTGATAAAATACAGACATCGTTTACGAAAAATAATCCCGCAAATCAAAGCCTGCTCTTTATCAGAAATTAGTATCAGACTGCATTACTGCAATATAATTGCCTAATATACTATAACATATTTCGGCAATATCTACAAGAGTTTTTTGTCAAAAAATCGGGAGAGTTCCCTCTCCCGATAAAATAAATTAATCATCCGTACAGCTGGAACGCACATCAATTACGTTCTCATGCCTTTGATGTTATCTTTTTTTCAGTACCATCCAGAATACGTTTGATATTATCTTTATGCTTAATAATAACTGCTGCACCGTTAATCAAAGTAATCACAAATACGCAGGCGATGAACATCGGTGTCGGATCCTGTATCGGTGCAAGAAAGGATAATACTTCCATACTGTCAAGCAGTCTTAATACCGCTGCGACAAAAGGATATGCTGCTGCACACATAAGCGATCCCTTTGAGATCGTTTTGCTGATCAGGAATAATACAGCAAAAATCAGAAGTTCCGCAGCCAATACTCTCCAATCAGTCATAATCATCACAGATGCCGTCGTGACAACACCCTTACCGCCTTTAAACCTGTAATATACCGGAAACATATGACCGAGCACTGCAAACAATCCTGCCATATACAGAATAATGGTTCTGATCTGCTGATCATGTGTATCCGAAGCCATTCCTGCGGTCATGATATATGGTATCAGAATCGACACTACACCCTTCAGAAAATCACCCACAAAGGTAATTATGGCAGGTACTTTGCCCACGCAGCGAAGCACATTGGTAAAACCTGCATTGCCGCTGCCCATTTTTCTGATATCTTCATGCTTGACGATTCTTGTAACAATGATTGACGTATTTACACTGCTTATCAGATAAGCTGCTGCAACTGCAATAATCATATAAAGCCAATAATGTGTGAAAAGCTCTGCTAACATTTCCAATATGATCCTCTCCTTAACTGAGGTGATAATTATTTTTTCTCGTCTCCGCGTTCACGTATGATGAAACGAATCGGAGTACCCTGCATTCCGAATGTTTCACGAATCCGGTTCTCAAGATAACGTTGGTAAGAAAAATGGAACAATTCCGAATTGTTCACAAAAAAAACAAATGTTGGAGGCTTCACAGATGCCTGTGTAACATACATAATTTTCAGTCTTCTGCCCTTATCTGTCGGCGGCTGCACCCTTGCAGTTGCCTCCGCAAGCAAATCGTTCAACATTCCCGTAGTGATTCTCATTGCCGCAGAATTAACAACAGTCATGATTAGTTCAAATAGTCTGTCTATCCGCTGTCCGGTCTTGGCAGAAATAAAAATGAACGGAGCATATGACATATAAGAAAATTCAGTTTCAAGTTTTTTTCTGTATTCGTTCATAGTTTTGCCGTCCTTATCGACAGCATCCCATTTATTTACTGCAATTATACATGCCTTCCCTGATTCATGTGCAAGTCCGGCAATTCTTGTATCCTGCTCTGTAATTCCCGCTTCTCCATCTATCATGATCACGCAGACATCACTGCGTTCAATTGCCATTTTAGCACGAATAATACTATACTTTTCAACTGCGTCATCCACCTTGCTGCTTCTTCTGATGCCTGCAGTATCTGTCAGCACAAAACGACCGTACTTATTTTCGATGACCGTATCGATACTGTCACGAGTTGTTCCCGCAATATTGGATACGATACATCTGTTTTCTCCTGTGATCTTGTTTACCAGGGATGATTTTCCTGCATTGGGTCTGCCGATAATTGCCACCTTTACTGCCTCATTATCTTCCTCATCTTCTGTTTGTTCGGGCAGATATTCATAAACGGCATCCAGCAGATCTCCTGTTCCGTGACCGTGAACACTTGATACCTGTATCGGTTCTCCCAGTCCAAGATTATAAAATTCATAAAAAGCAGGATCCGGCTCACCTATTCCATCACATTTATTTACACAAAGAACAACAGGTCTGCCGCTTTTCTGCAGCATCAGTGCTACTTCCTCATCTGTAGCCACAACACCGCTTTTGACGTCTGTTACAAGGATAATTACATCAGCAGCATCGATTGCAAGCTCTGCCTGCCTTCTCATCTGCTTCAGAATAATATCATTAGAGTACGGCTCTATACCGCCTGTATCAACTACTGTTACTTTACGGTTTCTCCACTCGCACTGACCGAAAATTCTATCTCTGGTCACGCCAGGGGTATCGTTAACTATCGCTATCCTGTCCCCGACCAGTTTATTAAATAAGGTGGATTTGCCGACGTTTGGTCTGCCGACAATCGCTACAACGGGCATTGACATCATGTTTCCCCCTTTTTTCTGGCAATGGCTCCTAAAAAAATTATAGAGAAGGATAAGCTCCTTCTCTATAAATCACTCAGCTATCAAGCCTCTGTGTTCAGAACAACTCTGCCTTTATACATTCCGCAGCTTGCACATGCTCTGTGAGCGAGCTTATATTCGCCGCAGTTAGGGCACTTTGTCAGTGCTGGTGCGCTGATCTTCCATACTGCAGAACGTCTTTTATCTCTTCTTGCTTTGGATGTCTTTCTCTTAGGTACTGCCATTT
>CACZPV010000344.1 GCA_902783065.1 uncultured Ruminococcus sp. | reverse complement strand
CATCATTAAAACCGACCTCTGCCTCGGCAAATATCGTACCATCAGCCGGAAGAACTGAGCGTTTTGCCCGGCTAAGTGCTTCATTATTTACAGCAGTGCTGCATGATATCATCAGTTTACAGTGGTGTGAATACCCTGACGATGCAGATTCAGGTGATAATATGCTGCTTTCAGCTATAACAGGTGTTTGTGATGATTCGGGTGTCTTACTTACGGAAACAGTTGTGCTTTGTTCCGATTGTTTTGATATCTCCGGATAATACGGCTGCTGAGAAATCTCAGATTCATTTTCATTGCTCCGATATGACTCTTCAACTGGATTTTCCGCCGAAGGCACTGTGGTTACCGTAACTGTACGATGCTCCTCTGTTGCCGGAGAAGATTCCGAAGCAGAGACTGCTTCAGAATGTCCGGACGTTTCTGATGTATTAGATTTTCTGTTTTCAGTATATGAGCCTGATACAGAATGTTCCTGTGTCCCCGGAAATATTGTTTGTTCTGTCTTGCTTTCCGTATCAGCGGTTTTCGATACTGACGAAGCACGCACATTTGAAACAGATGATTCTGTTTTACTTTCCTGCGGAACAGCCGCAATCAAAGCATCATTTCGGTCACCGACTGAAGGCACATCAGAATTGCCGCCTGCAAAAAAAGCTGCTGTCAGCACTGCAATTATAACAATTCCGATAATCAATAGTTTTTTATTTTTTTCCCGATTAATCTTAATCGCCTCCCTGTTATAGTATTATCTTTAGTCGATTGTAAAAGTCTGAAATTCCTTTACCCATGCGTTTTTTATATCATGTCTTTTACAATTTTTCTCCGCTGCCGGCGTGACGCCGGACCCCTACTAATACCCTCAGCTAAACACAGTTTTTACAATATTACAGTCGTTAGGTTTTGATGATTAAATGATTTGTCGTTTACTATAGTTTTTGTTTTTTGGGGAAAGGGGTCTGGGGGGAAATTCATTTAGACTCCGGTCTCACTTCGCAGAATGATAAATCTCTTAACAAAGCCACTCCAAAAGGGATAAATCATAATTTTTGATCATAGCTTACTTAGAGCTTAAATCAAGGCTGTCCTGTTGCCAAGACAGCCTTGATTGTTTTTCTTACATTTCTGTTTCGATCTTATTTTTTATAAACATAAAGATCATTATTCCTGCTGCGGCAATCAGCATTACTACATAGACTGATGCAGTTTGTAAATTGTCAGCTGTGTTAACTGTTCCCGTCTGAGACATTGCCGCAGAAACCGTACCGGCAGCACTGCTGTTCGATGACTGTTGCTGAGAAACCACTGAAGAACGACTGCTTTCTTGTGAATTTTGTATTACTTCTGATGAAGCCGGATTACCTGATGTTACAGACTCTTCCTCAATTCTGCTTGTCGTTTCTGCAGGAGCAGCATTTACAAACAGATCGGACATATCATAAAGACGTGTCATACCCTTTATAAATCTGTCATATGAACATAGTGCATAAAAAGCCTGTGCTGTGGAATACTTATTAGCCGTCTCTCCTGCAGCATGAGAAAAAGCACCTTTTCCGTTTTGATAGAATGATTTAAGTCCGTCCAGCACACTTTTACCGTTTTTGACAAATCTTTCATCCTTATCAGCATCAATTTTCAATGCTGAGAGTGCAGTAACTACCTGTGCAGTACTTTCGCAGTTTTCACTTCCGTAGGAAGAATAAGTTCCGTTTTCGTTCTGTACTTCTGAAAGAAGCATAACAGCCTTGTCAACAGCTGTTTTTACTCTTTCATCTTCATAATACGGTGCAAGTGCCTGCAATGCCATGCCTGTCATATCGGGGTCGTATACATCCCCATAGAATGTCCATCCGCCGTCACTAAGCTGTGCATCAAGAATGTCAGAAATCAGCTGCTCTCTGTTTGAAGAAACTGATTCTTCATAAGGAACCGTATCCAGTGCGATCAAAGTATATACAACACCGTTAAGTCCCTGAGCTGATGCAAAATCATGAGCACTGAAATGTTCCAGAAATTCCTCATTCTGGTATTCTGTGACACGGATTCCTAAAGATGCAAGCACAATAGTATATTTTGCATAATCTGTTGCCGTAGAAAGAGGATTCTCTTTAAGGTAAGTGTGAAGATTTTCCAGATATTTACTTTTTTCCTCGCTGCTTATTTTACCAAGTCTTGCAAGTGTCATGTTCTCCCATTCGTAGCCAAAAACAGTATGATCTGTTGATTTAATCTGTGCTGCAGTTTCTTCTAAAATCTGTTCTGCAGAAAGCAGTTCCTTTTCAGGTACAGAAGTTTCCTGTGAATTTTCTTCTTCTGACGGTTCTGTTTTTTTGGATTCCTCTGATGATTCTTCATGTTCAGGTTCAGAAGATTCCGTTGAAGATTTCTCGTGTTCAGGTTTCGAGGATTCCTCCTCAGCTTTAACGCTGATATTAACCGTATATACTGTTTCCGTTACACCATCAGGCATCCAGCTGTGCCAGGAAGCATGACCTACACCTATAAAGATTATATCCCCGTCCTCAACAGGAATATCCTGTGTCCGTTTGAAATCATTTGTTTCCTCAGGGGTATATTCATTCTTATAAATCTTAAAGCGATAATTTTTATTCTCGGCAATCGGCATAAGTTTTATAGTTTCAGTTCCCT
>CACZPV010000343.1 GCA_902783065.1 uncultured Ruminococcus sp. | reverse complement strand
CTCGGCTTTTACAGCTTCTTTAGCAGCAGTAGCCTTTTTAGGGGCTGTTGCCTTGGCATCCTTCTTTTCCTCGGCAGCAGGCTCGGCTTTTACAGCTTCTTTAGCAGCAGGAGCCTTTTTAGCGGCTGTTGCCTTAGTATCTTTCTTTTCCTCTGCAGCAGGTTCGGCTTTTACAGCATCTTTAGCAGCAGGAGCCTTTTTAGCGGCTGTAGCCTTAGTATCTTTCTTTTCTTCGGCAGCAGGCTTGGCTTTTATAGTATCTTTCTTGTCTGCTGTTTTCTCATCCGGTGATGCTTTTGTTTCAGTCGTTTTTTTTGCCGGTGTTTTTGGTTTTACATAGGTTTCCAGACCTTCGCAGCTTTCGAGGAATGGAACAAGCTTTTTGTAAATCTTGTCAACACCGCCAGTGCTGTCGCTTTCGATATTCAGCGGCATGATAGGATCATGTACGCTAAGCCGGAGCAGGAACCAACCATCACCGTTTGCTTTATTAAAGGATACACGAATACCCTCATGATTATCCTCAGCAACGATGAAGGTTTTATCTTTTTTGGCATAAGCAAAAAGATCTTTTATTACTTTTTCTCCGCAGGCACGGAAATCCTTTGCAGTAATTTTTATTCTGATTTCTTTGCTTTCAACAGGCTGAGCAAGAGATTCTGTAACTGATTCCAGTTTTTTGCCTTCTTTTCTGAGCTGAGCCATTTTAATAATTATTTTTGTAACAAGATAAGCACCGTCATCAAGGAAATAGTTTTCTCTCATTGCAGCATGACCGGAAGTTTCGATTGCAAGAGGACAGTTAACACCTTTGGCATTCTGAGCAAGTGCCTCATTGATAACATTTTTATATCCTCTTTTGAACCTCAGATGTTTCCCGCCGAGATCTTGTTCAATAAAGGTTTTAAGTCCGCTTGATGTAATAGAATCCGTGACAATCATACCGCCCTTGTTATTTTCCAGAGTTATAGCAGCTGCAAGAGCAACCAGACGGTTACGGTTTATCTCATTGCCCTGAGCATCAACGGCACCGCCTCTGTCTACATCTGTATCAAAAATAACACCGAGGTCTGCGCCGATTTCTTTAACTGCTTTTGTAATAGCAGCCATAGCAGTTTCGTCTTCAGGATTTGGGATATGATTTGGGAACATACCATCGGGTTCAAGGAACTGGCTTCCTCTCACGTCAGCACCGAGCGCTTCCAGAACATCAGCGGCATAGAATCCGCCAACACCATTTCCGGCATCCACAACGATCTTAAAACCTTTAAGCGGATGATGATAATCGTCATCGGAATTAACTTCCATTTTAATTTTCTCACGTAGAGCGAAAGCATAACGGTTCATATAGTCACTGTCAATACGTTTTCCGCCTTTTGCTTTTTCAGGTGTTTTGCCATCCTGTGCAAATTGAAGAATAGCTTCGATATCCTCACTGTTAAGACCGCCTTCACGGGTAAAGAATTTCAGACCATTTCTGTAATAGGGGTGATGGCTTGCAGTGATCTGTAAAGCGCCGTCGCAATCCATATCAACGGTTGTCATAAACATAGCGGGTGTAGACGCAAGATCGCAGTCATACACGCTTATGCCTGCCTTTATCATAGCATCACAGGCAAGATCAAGAATATGCTGACCGGAAATTCTTGAATCTCTGCCTACAGAGATTTTGAGATTTTCGGCTGATATATTTTTTCTGGCAGAAAGCCATAGAATAAATCCATTTACCATAGCGGTGACAGCTTCATCGGTGAGGTCTACATCGTAACCGGCACCTGCAACGGCAATACCTCTGATATCGGTACCGCTTTTGAAATGCATCCATTTTTCGTTTAACATAATAATTCTCCTTTATAAAAAATTTATTTTTGTTAATTGTAAAAGTCTGAAATCCCTTTAACCATGCGGTTTTTGATGTCATGTGTTTTACAATTTTTCTCAGCTGCAATCCGTCATTTTCGTAGCTTTTGCGTTGATAACGACTACTTTTTGACTTACGGGACGAGGTTTTGTACCGCCTGCAGCGGCACAAACCTCGCCTCCTTACAATCGTCTGAAATATTTACTTAATGTCAGATTTATACGAATACGGACTATCTGTTTTTGTCAGTTTTCTTTCCATCACTGTAGATCCTTCATATTCCTGAGAAAGAGTAAGTATTTTGTCCTCTGTTTTATAGGAGAGAATAATCTCCCGTTCTGCATTGGCGATTTCGGTATAACGTAAAGTACAGACACCGTCTTTAACAGAATACAGACCATGTATTTCTGTTTCGTATGAATGTTGTTCAAATGTGCCGTCCTTATGGAATGTAATAGTATACGGGTAAGCAGTTTCTTCTGTTTTGTAAAGCCAGGATCCTATCAGCTTTGAATCAGCCTTGAAGCTTTTGTCTGTCTTAATATTATAATTCTCGACAGAAGGAGTGAAATTCCATATATAATAAGTTACATTATCACGCTGAACAAACTCAGTATTATTTTTTCTTTTTTTAACTTCTTCGGCGTCAGAATCCTTTGTATCCGGTTCATAGAACATACCCGACAAATCGGTCAGTTTCAGAGTTCTGCCTGTAAAAGCATTGCCGGTAAACTCATAATCAAATTTAAAAACAAACGGTTTTCCGTTGAGATTCATATTTAGCATCAGCATTGAATTGCCGTTTTCGTCAGTCAGCCGTGATCCGTTTTCGTCTTCTTTAGTCAGCCTTCCGATATATACTGTGCCGCCCGTCTGGAATCTGACTTCAGTATCGTCAAAGCTTAGGTTAAACACCATATCATCTTTGCCGTTCATTCCCTTGACGGTCATGCCCCATGTGCCATTGATGTCTGTATTGAAAAAGCACTGTTTTCCGGCAAACAGCATTATGGCAATCAAAAAAATGCAGGCTGCGATATAAAGCGGTGTTCTGTAGTGCCTGATTTTATGTGCAGATCTTTTTTCAGGAAAATCGTTATCGCTGTTGTCGGAACAGATTTCCTTTTTTACCGTATCATCAGAAGCAGCTTCTTCTTTAACAGAAGGATCCATGCTATCCGTCTTGTTATTTTCAGCTTCCGATGCGGAATCGTGATCAATCATTGTTTCTTCTTCCATATTTATTCCTCCGAACTTCATACCGTCTGTTTTCACTGAATCTGTGAGGTTGACTTGATGGATAAAAAAAGAAAAGAACT
>CACZPV010000342.1 GCA_902783065.1 uncultured Ruminococcus sp. | reverse complement strand
TTGTCTTCCCGTCCTGATAATTTCACCGAGATTGCCTGCTTCACTTTGCGAAGCGAAGATAAGGAATCCGAATTGCTCAAGGTAATCGATGATTATATTAAAGAAAAATCAGCAACATATCAAAACGTCAACGAAAAAGCTTATTATGCCATAAACAACAGTGCTGTACTTACACATTATCCCTACGTACTTGTATCGGTTTCCTCTGACAACAATGCTGTGGAAAATGCTTTTAACACCATGTTTTCTGATGAAAAAACTATCACCACACAATAATTTATAAAAAAGTCTGGTATCTAAAGATAAATACCAGACTTTTTTTATTAGTATCAGTTTTATGAAGTGCGTTTTTTATGTCGGAAGCACACCTGTTTTTTTCGGAACCGGTTCAACTTGCAGAACAGTCATTTTTATGAAAAAACAATACGTATTCTGGCAGTTTTTCTTTTTTCATTTTTTAGTAAAAAGCTGCTTTTATCATTTATCTTATGTGTATCGTCCAGATATTCATTTGCAGTTCGGATACAGTCATAAAACTTTCTGTTTTCCTCATTTTCAAACATGGTATACATAAAATCTTCAAAATCCATTTCTTCGCCTACCTGTATCGGAATAATATCGTCACCGGACAGTGCTTTGTTATATAAAAGACTGCTCAATTCATTAAGCGAATCATTGTCTGTGCCGTTCATTACTATGCCCTCAACAAAATAGTAATTCATGTCAGAAGCTTTACATTCAGGAAGAAAGAAATTATAACTGTAATCATCGGTATAAGTTTCATCACTCAGAATAGGATCGATTTTATGATCTATCAGCACACCATCTGTGGTAAGATTAAAAAACTCATGATTATAGTCTTCCTCGCCATCATCCCATGTTGCATCCAGATGATACCAGTTGCCGCCAATTTCCACAAGATTCCACATATGACGCTCGCCTTCTCCAAAACCTCTCACGGTAGTAGCATTAACTCCTGAAAGATTAAGCAGCAGCATCATTGCTTTAGAGTACCCTTCACATACTGCCTCTCCGTCTACAAGAGCACCGTATGCTGAAAAATACTGCCATCCGTCATCAAAAGATTCAATCTTTTTATACTTACAGATTTCAAGCAGCTTATCATGAATCTTTTTTTCTCTTTCATACTTCCCGTCATCTTCACTGATTTCAGAAAGTATTTCCTGTACACGATCAGAAAACCTTTTCAGATAAATTTCACATTGATTTCCCGACAAAACTGAATAACATTCCACATAGGTTACCTGGCTTCTGACATTATAACCAAAATAATTATCAATCCAGAAAATCTGCGGATTATCATACAAAAAGGCATTGATTGCTGTATTAATGCTTTGGGAATCCATTTCCGAACCGGTTATTTCAATCCTTTTGGTTTTATATCTTCCCTTTTCGTCCACATCATCTGATATTTTATATACGCTTTCACGAAGCATTTCATACAAATATTTTTCATTTTCATCCGTCAATGCATCATATCCGCAGGTGGAAATAATCTCATTGTCAGCATCAGGAGAAGAAAGTGATACACTGTCAATCTGACTGTAATCAACTTCAGAAGATTCCTCAGCCGGCATCAGCGGTACTCCCTGAAGGCTTTCCCTTACATCTGTATCGACATCTCTGTTTTGCAAAACATACAAAGCGCCCGCAACGGCTAATACACTTATCAAAACGAATAATACCAAAAACAAAAATCGTGACACGGCTTTTTTCATCATATCACCCTTACACTGTTATTCGTTAACTGTTCCGTTTCCTTCGCACATATCTGCGGTAAAATACCAGATAATCGAATCATTATGCCGCAGAGTAATTTTTGGTCAGTAAATATTCAATCGGATCAGACACCTTTTTCATCTATATGCACAGTATTCTGTTCAATAAAAAGGTTTACTGATCATATTTACAATATGAACCTGAACAGTTCATTATATCACTGATTTGTTTTTTTCTGTCTGACAGGCTGTCTTTTACCGCCCTGAAGCTGATAGTTTTTAAGACTTTCACGGGTCTTTTTCAGATCAGCAAGGTTTTTGGAAAGCTCCTCGTCAGCTTTTTTCATAATACCATCGATATAGACATTAGCCGCACCTTTGATCTCTGCTGCCTGTTTATCAGCTACTGCAAGGATATCACTTGCTTTCTGCTGTGCTCTGATCACAATTTCACTATCCTGTACAAGAGCAGCGGCCCTCTCCTCTGCCTGTTTAACAGTATTTTTTGCCTTTTCATCAGCCTGCTGTATCATTGTTTTGGATCTGTCTTCTGCCTCCTGCACAAGACGTTCTGCCTCAGCTTTTGACTTATTGATAATATTGGTTCTGTCTGCGGCAATACTTTTTGCCTGTTTTAATTCAATGGGAAGATTAGATCTCATATCATCAATAATTTCTCTTATTCTCTCTGTATTGACAACCGTTTTTCCTCCGCTGAGCGGAAGTGTAAATGCCTCGTCAACAATTTCCTGAAGTTCATCAATTAACATTTCAATTTTCATTTTAGAATACTCTCCTTTATATGATAATACTTTAGTCGATTGTAGCGGTTTTTGATATCATATATTTGTAGTTTTTCTCCGCTGTAATCCGTCATTTTTGTAGCTTTTGCGTTGGAAACGACGGCTTTTTGACTTTCGGGGCGGTGTTTGTGCCGCCTTTTTACAATCGGCTGATGATAATACTTTTTACGTTATTGTAATATTCAAAAATCCTTACTTACATACGGCGAAAACGGCCGCATAATATATACAAAATGAACACTACTGATTTAGTTTTCCAATTCTTTGTAAAATTTCATCGCGCACACATTCCGGTACAAAAGGAGCAATATCTCCTCCCAGAAGTCCCACCTGTTTTACTATACTGGAACTTAAATACATATTTTCAGCACTTGTTGTCAGAAATACCGTTTCAATATTATTATTCAGCTTACTGTTGGTCAGTGCCATCTGAAATTCGTACTCAAAATCCGATACAGCTCTGAGTCCTTTCACAATCACATCAGCATTACGTTCAGCGGCAAAATCCACAAGAAGACCGTCAAATCCTTCTATCTCCACATTCGGAATGTCACCCACTGTTTTTTTCAGAAGATCCGTTCTTTCTTCTATCGTAAACCATGGCTTTTTTTCAACATTTACAAGCACACCTACGATCACCTTATCAAAAATCTTTGCTGCCCTTTTTATTATATCAATATGGCCGTATGTAACCGGATCAAAACTTCCGGGACATATTGCTGTCTTCATGTTTCCACTCCCTCAAATCATCTTACCGCTTTCAGCGGATCCGATACATATTTATGATTCGTTCTTCCGGTAAACACTGATCATGATTTTTCCGTACCGTCGGTTTTTTTCAAGAGAAAAACCTGATGTTATTTCGGGAAGCTGTTCTTCCGCCGGATGCTCACAAACAATTATACCCCCATCTTTCACTACACGAGCAGAAGCTGCCAATGCCTTCTGCAAAAGTCCCGTCATATAGGGCGGATCCAGAAAAACAATATCATACTGCTCCTTTGTTCCTGAAAGGAAACGTATTGTATCCGATACAACCGTTACAACACGGTCACTGTCAAAAGAGCAAAGTTCTATATTTTTTCTGACAACACTCATAGAACGGTGGCTGCTGTCAACAAAGCAGACCGTTTCTGCACCCCTGCTGAGTGCTTCAAGCCCCATCTGTCCCGAACCGGCAAACGCATCAAGAAAGCTGCATTCTTCAAGTTCAAACTGCACGATACTGAATACTGCCTCCTTCACTATATCGGTTGTCGGACGCACATCATTCCCGACAGGTGACTGAAGTCTTCTGCCTTTTGCCGAGCCTGCGATAATTCTCATAATTCATGTCTTTCCTTTTTACTTTCTATACACAAACACGCTCGTCCGATAAACAGCCGTCATTGAAAGCCGTTGATATGAACCAGCGAATCTGCCCATGTCACGCCGGCGCTCTGCCTGCGTCATTCAAAATGCACACCTGCGGTTCATGCTTTTTAGTTATTCAGACTTAATAATTCACTTACAATAATATACAGCTATATCAAACATATACTATCATTATCCGTAAAAAAGGCGCAAATGTCAATAGTTTTTCCCGAATTGTTTCAAATATAACAAGAATTTTACACTTTTGCACGAATAAATCCCCCCGGTCAGTTTTTCTGTACGAAAACTGACTAAGGGGACCATACTTACCGTTCATAGTCACCGTTTCAGGAATTTCCGGACGCCGAAATATCGGCAATAATTTCCTTATAATAATCAAGTGTACGATAGTTTCTTTCAGTAATAACATATGTATACCTCTCGGCGAGATTAGCCAGAGAGGCAATATCAGCCGCAGAAGCTTCAAATGAAAAAATTTTTTTGGGATCAGCAAGTACTGCACTGCGCAGTCCATGGAGGGTCGGATTTCCTATCTTAACAGTATTTCCGCCTTTATGACAATTCGGGCACCACAAGCAGGCTGATGAAAAATCAAAATACATTTCATCACACTCATAAAGTCCACACTCCCGACATCCGATCACATCCGGCATAAACCCTGCCAAAGACAGAAACCTCAGTTCAAAAACCGCCTTAATCAGCAAATCCGGCTTTTTTCCGTGATTTAGCAAATACAGGGAATTAAGCATCAGCCGCAGATATTCAGGGTCACTGGCTCCCTCGGGAATCACCTGTATAGCAAGCTCACAGAAATACTGTGCCAATGCAAGCTTGCGTACATCAAACATAAGATTATAAAAAAACTCAATTGAAACCGCTTCATCCAGCTGATAGCTGCTGCGTCCCTCATAAACAGAAAAATGAGAATAACATAGCAGATTTGTAGCGGCACCGAATATCTTATTGCTTTCCTTTCCGTCCCTGACAAAGCAGCGCAGTACTCCGTCATTACGAGTAAGAATTGTTAAAAGTCGTTTGCTGCCTGCCGAAGTCTTCTCCGCCAGTACGAGTCCTTCCGTATTCAGCTTCATTACCATTCTCCCCGCCTTTATCCGTTCCTGTACTTGCCTTTGCTTCTTTGTAAGTCAGGTAATCCGTTATTTTTCCCGTTTCACAAAATCTGTTCCATGCGGATAATTCATTCATCACGATCTGTCCTTTCCGAGATATCTTTGTATAATATATGTTTATTATACCCTGTTATTCGGAAATTTATTGGCACTATTTGAAACAGTATTATTGTCAGTTACTAAAATCGCTGTTATCGTATCCAAGGCTTCTCAGAATATTTTCACGGTTGCGCCAGTCTTCCTTTACCTTCACCCATATTTTAAGGTTAATTTTGCATCCAAAAAACTTTTCCATATCCTGACGGGCATATGTACCGATCTTTTTCAGCATTGAACCTCCTTTTCCGATAATAATTCCTTTGTGAGATATTCTTTCACAGAATATAGTAGCATCAATATCAATTATTGCAGTATCATCACGCTCTTTCATTCTTTCCACAAAAACTGCCGCACCATGCGGTATTTCCTTGTCGAGCAAACGCAGCAGTTTTTCACGGATCATCTCCGCTGCCAACACACGCTCGGGTTGATCGGTAAGAGTATCTTCATCAAACATAAAGCCGCCTTCTGCCGCTAGGCTGCCTAATTCCTTTTTAAGCACTTCTACGCCGCTGCCGGTCTGAGCCGAACAGGGAACAACTGCTGTAAAATCATAAAGCCCGGAAAATTCCGCTATCTGCGGAGCCAGCTCCGCTTTATCCTTTACAGTATCGATCTTATTGATTGCCAGAACAGCCGGAACTCCGAGTGAACTGAATTTTTCTGCAAACAGACGTTCCCCCTCCGTAATTTTCGTTCCTGCCTCCACAACCAGCAAACACACATCCACACCTGCAACCGACTCATTTACTGATCGAAGCATATATTGATCCAGACTATTTTTCGGTTTGTGAAGTCCGGGCGTATCAATAAAAACCAATTGCGTATCATTTTCTGTCAGAACACCCATAATTCTGGTACGGGTTGTCTGCGGTTTTGATGAAACAATAGCTATTTTCTGTTGAAGCATATCATTGAGCAGCGAAGATTTTCCTACATTAGGACGTCCTACAATCGCTACAAAAGCACTTTTCTGTTTCATATTTTCCCTCTTTTCTTTACACTTACCTGAATCTGTGAACCTGATTTAATGAATTGTAAAAGAAAACACCTTCCGGTTTCATCCTATCCAGGCTGCGGGCGTGCACAGCACGACCGCAGCCGCCCACTGCGCACTCCCCTTCCCAATGGGAAGAGGCAGGAGAATGGGAGATAGAAGCGCACCTTTCGGATGATTTCCTGAATGTAGAATAATAAATAAAACTTCCAATTATAACTACATTTTAACTGTTCATCAATACCCAGTTTCTCGGATTCATGACTCATTTAATGCCTTAATCCGTGAAGCTGACCCCATGGATAATATGGAATCTGCCGTCTTTTTACAAGCGGCTATTATCTTACTGCATAGACTTTCCGTTCATTAAGACGTATAAGCTTAATCGGATCTCCGGGCAAGAAACGTGTCCCGCTCATAGTTGCCATAGAATAATCATCCATTGTACTCTGAAAAACTTCTGCTTCACGGCACATCTGCCCGTTTTCGCACAAAACATCCACAAATTCCACCCTTTTATTAAGTCCTTGACGCCTGTAATAAACACGAATACGACTGTCTGTCACTGTTCCTTTAATGATTCCATACTTTTCCGGATCACCCTTAGTATTCTGAAGTCTGAACAGATTTATCAGAAACAGTATAATCAGCGGTATAAGCAAAAGCAACAGCGCAGGAATAAATAACTTACCAAAACTTTCGAACATAAAATAAACTATAAGAACAAGACAAATCACGATCCATACTACACTCATTATCGTTTTCATACGTTCCTTGGAAACAGCTGATTTTTCCAGCTGCTGAATATACACCATATCTATCATATCAGGCTTGTTAAATTGTATTTCCTTCGCGTTGAAATTTCCTGTTCCAGACATATCAAATGCCCTCCTTGTAAATAGTTGTCATAGCTGCTTGTAAAAGTCTGAAATTCCTTTATCCATGCGATTTTTGATATCATATGATTTACAATTTTTCTCCGTTATAATCCGTCATTTTCGCAGCTTTTGCGTTGAAAACAACTACTCTTGGACTTTCGGGGCGGGGTTTGTGCCGCCTTTTTACAATCGGCTAAAATAGTTGTCAGCCGATTGCTAAATCAGGAAATTCATTTGTGCTTTTTTATTGGCAGACCTATTATATAAACAATCGAAAGAATTGTCAATATAACGATTCCGGCAAAATTAACCGGATGATTTACGTAAAAATAATACATCGCAGCAAATCCGTCTGCTCTTCCAAACAAGAACAAAGCAACACCTATTGCTATCACGGCAAATATCAATACTGCTCCTGCTGCAGCATCTTTCGCAGCCTTAATAAGCGGACTTTTCCCTTTGCAGACTCTATCGGCAAGGCTTTCAATAGCCGTATTCATTGCTTCTGCCGACATCACTCCTCCAATTGTCAGCAAAATAAGAGCATAATCTTCTCTTGTAAATGCAAAAAAACGTGCAAAAATCAGAACATACAATGCTGCCACCGTATGAATTCTCATG
>CACZPV010000341.1 GCA_902783065.1 uncultured Ruminococcus sp. | reverse complement strand
CAAAGCGAACAGAACGATACTCCAAGTATCCCAATTTATAACCAAAATAAGCATCGATCGGACCGGTATAAACAACCTTTTTCGCAAGAGCGTCCAAAGCTTCTTTATTCTCGAAATAGTCCGTATCAAGTCTGACCTCAATTCCCTCTAAAAGATTTGATACCAGCTTGGTATATCCGCCAACGGGTATGCCTTGATAAAGAGCATTGAAGTAGTTGTTGTCAAAAGTAAATCTGACAGGCAGCCTCTTAATTATAAACGCAGGCAGATCTTTACAATCACGTCCCCATTGTTTCTCTGTATAGCCCTTGACAAGCTTTTCAAAAATATCTCGTCCTACAAGAGAAATAGCTTGCTCCTCTAAGTTCTTGGGTTCACCTACAATTTCCTTACGCTGCTCCTCTATCTTAGCAGCAGCTTCTTCCGGAGTAACAACGCCCCACATCTTATTAAATGTGTACATATTGAAGGGCATTGAATAAAGCTCACCTTTATAATTAGCAACAGGCGAATTGGTAAAACGATTAAAATCAGCGAATTGGGTTATGTAATTCCATACTTTTGTATTATTGGTATGGAAAATATGAGCCCCATACATATGAACATTGATACCCTCGATTTTTTTCGTGAATACATTACCCGCAATATTAGATCTTTTGTCAATAACCAAAACAGACTTGCCTCTTTTTTTTGCTTCATGTGCAAAAACAGCACCATACAAACCTGATCCTACTACCAAATAATCATACATTTTATTATTGTCCTCTCTATATTTATATTAGCATAATACAAAATCACGGTACCAATTTATTTATAATCGGAATGTGTTTCATAACCCAAATAATAATTAAGGATACCAAATATGTAACCAATATCATTGCAGTACGCCATAACAAACTGTCAACGCTAAGACCCAATACAGCTCTCTCGATCGGCATTACAAAAACCTTGTGAATAATATAAATTCCGAAGGTACATCCGCTGACAGTTTTTATAATTTCTCGGCTCTTACCCTTGAGTTGAACTTTTCCGAACTTCTCCTTGAAAAACAGAAAAACACCGATCGATAAAAGGACTCCCGGAAAATAAGAAGAATTAAACAATAACATATTTAACTCACCGGATTTGTTACTGCCCACAAAAATATACAAATATCTGAAAACTGCCGCTAAGACTGCACAGATATACAATATATTTTTATTTTTCTTTGTAAAGTTTTCTGTTGACAACAAATAACCCAATACAATGTACATAACTCTTATGGTGAATCCTGTGCCCCAAAAATCATTGACCTCGATACCAATAATCCCAAATAGTGTAGGCAGCAATGACTGTATTATGAAAATAGCAGAAACAATATACCAAAGGATCTTTCTGTTATCCACCAGAAGTGATAAAACCGGCATTGCAATATACATTGAAATTATTGCCGGGAAAAAGTAAAAAGTAGGCTCACCGGCATAGTTTATCACAGAACTGATAATTTCGCCGATCGAATGCGACTGCAGAACGGAAGTGCCAAAAAATTCACGAAAAAACAGTACAAACGTATTCCAAAATACAAATGGGATCATTAATTTAATAATTCGTTTTTTCAGAAAAGTTTTTGTATCATACCGTTCTCTGTACGTTAAGAGTTTAGCACCCGACATCATGAAAAAGCAAGGAACTGCCCAGTAACACAAGACCTCAAAAACAAGCGACTGAGCCCATGCCGAAGAGCGTTCGTAATGCATCACAATAGAATTATGATGCATTGCAACCACAGCCAAACACGCTGCAATATTAAGAAAATCAAAATAAACTATATCTTTATTCACTTTCTTTTTTTTATGCTCCATAATAGCCTCCGGCGATTTTCTTGCTGCTTACACCAATTCCGACAGAACTATTATCAGAAGAACTGTTTGACGGGCTTTTTCCTTCCGAGGGAACTTCGTTCAACAAGAACGAATACGCAAATGCAACGAAGAACAATAACAGCAATGAATACTGCCAGATAACCGTGACGAGCATAATAATCAAAAATACATAAAGAGAAGTCAGTTTAAAATTCTTTTTACCAAATTGCGATTTATAAAAAATTACTATCATAGGCAACATATACAGCAAAGTAAGAATAATTCCTCCATCGCCCAAAATTCTGAAAAAACCTGATGTGGAATTAAAAAATCCGGATGAAGAAATACTGTATTGAGCTGACTGACCGATTCCTACACCGATCAAAGGATGACTCAAAAATACACGAAAACCGTTCGCAAATGCAATTGTATGCGAAAGATAGTTAACATTGTCGGTCGACTCCTTAAAGGAAATAACAGAATAAATAACGTAAGCGCCTGCCATAACAACTACGGTAGGAATAACATACTTAATTAAATTACGGTTAAAATGGTTTTGTATATTCTTTTTATTTTCACTGCGAATATAGGAAACACCGAATATTACAACCATCATACCCCAACCGGTGGTACTAAAGGAGGTGAATATTGACAAAGCATACACGATCACTTTAAACATACTGATCCGCTCTTTTGTCAGCAAATAAAGCACCAAACCCATAGAAAACATCAGGTTGGAAAAAGGACCCTCGGGAAAAATGGAAAGATTACGGCTACAATCAAT
>CACZPV010000340.1 GCA_902783065.1 uncultured Ruminococcus sp. | reverse complement strand
GCAAGAAATATCTATCTGCGGGGAAGCTTGAAAACATACGATAATTGTAAAATTATACATAATGAACAAAAACCTTTGTACTATTATGCTTTAATGCTGCGTAAGACAGTCATTGAAACAATACGCAGTAATTTCAGAAAAGAAGAAGCAGGTTTTATGACTTCGCTGCTGATAGGTGATAAAACTGCTGTTTCCTATGAGGAAAATACTGTATTAAGAAATGCAGGGATTACTCATATAATAGTTGCGTCAGGATTTCATCTGGTAGTTCTTTCGGGGTTTATGACAGCAGTTTTCATGTTTTTGTTTCGCTGCAGACGTGATACGGCATCCGGCTTATGCGTAATAATTGTGTTTATCTATATGGCGGCAGTCGGATTTACACCGTCAATTATGAGAGCAGGGATAATGACTATTATTGCGCTGACAGGTAAAATGATGTTTCGTCAGGCAGATTCACTTAATTCTCTTGGAGCAGCTGTTCTGATAATCTGCTTTCTTAATCCATATTCGGTATGTGATACAGGATTTCTGCTTTCAGTATCTGCTTCTGCCGGGATTATTCTGTTCAGTGATAAACTGACCGTCAGGGCAGCAGAGCTGCTTCAGCCTGAAAGAACCGGAATGATAAATGACAAGTTATTAAAATTCTATACTCACCATGAAAATAAAAGGAGAATAAGAATACTTATTTCTGCTGTGACTGTTCCCGTATCGGCATTGATATTTACATATCCGATAACTATTATATTTTTTCATTTCTTTGCACCGTATTCTGTGATTGCTAATCTTATGATTACTTTCGCAGCATCGCTGCTGCTGAGTATACTGTTTATTTTGGTTGCTGCTGATGTAAGCGTAATTTTTCGTTTTCTCAAATATCCGCTTATTGTTATTAGTGCTCTTCTTGCGAAATACATCTTGTCGGCAGCAGGATTTATTGCCGGTCTGCCTTACGCGGGAATAAGAGCTTCATCCTCATATGTGCCTGTTGCATTGGCACTTACTTTTGCGGCAGCATTTGTTTATTATTTTCTGAAAAGAAATCAAAAACATAATACATTAGCAGTATTACTGCTTTCTGCATTTGTATTTTTTACTTTCGGCAATACAATGGATGTTCTTATGAAAAAGGACAGCACAAAACTGTCAATTCTCGATACCGGAAAAGGCATTACAGCCATATTATCCAACGATAATGAATCTGCGCTTCTTTACTGCGGCGGCAGTTATGATAAAATAGCCCAGGTGACAAATTATTTATCTGAAACCTCATGTACAGATATATCATATATGCTTATTACAGACAAATCAGCACAAAGCGCCGCATTTGCTGAAAATATCATGCAGAATTACCACATACAAACCGTACAGACATATGACGAACATAATTATTACGAACGTCTTCATCGGTTGATCGGAACTGCCGATAATTGGATTGATTCAAAATCGGATGATAATACTATTACAGAATATCCGTGCTGTGGTACCCGTATATTTATTGATAAAACAGATAAATGCAATGCAATTTGTTTTTACGTTGATAACAGTAAATATCTTTTTTGTCAGGAAGGTACAGACTGTTCTTTGCTTCCGGAGGATTTCCTGAAATGTGATTACCTTGTGGCAAGCGGAGTTATATACAATTCATATATGATTGAAGCGGATAGTATCATAATTTCTGACAGCCCGTCGGAAATTGAGAAAGACATTAATGCATTACAAATTGATGATGCAAATATTTATTATACGGCAGGCTATGGAAATATAGGAATACGGATTTATCCGGACGGACGAACGGAAATCGGGAGGGAAAATGATTGGCTAAATTAAATGAAGCGGAATTTAAAAAAGAGATTATATCGGGAGAACTAAAAACATTGTATCTGATTTACGGCAGTGAAAAATATCTCGTAAAAAAATATACAGATGCACTGGTAAAAAAAGCGGTAGGAAAGAATCCGTCTGAATTTGATTATTATCAGTTGAGTTCTGATACGACTTTAGAAGAAATTTTCGATGCATCTGAACAGATTTCCATGTTTTCCGACAGAAAGTGTGTTAATATAACGGATTATGACATCAATGCATTAAGTGAAAGTGATTATAAAGAATTGGAACGTTTTTGCGCTGATATATCCCCTTCAACAGTACTGCTTTTTTCCATGCCAACACTTGATACGGCAGCGAAAAAAAAGAAGGAAAAGTCCAGATTCTCTAAATTTGTGTCTGCTGCAGAAAAATACGGTACAGTACTGGAGCTGAATCAACTGGACGATATTGCATTGGAAGCACATATGGTTAAATGGGCAGAAAAAAACGGAGCAAAACTGCATCGGGCTAACGCCGGAAAGATTGTATCCATGGTCGGACCGGATATGAATGCTCTGAAAAATGAAATTGATAAACTGAGCGCCTATGTTAACGGAGGAGAAATTACAGCTGATATCATACAGCTTCTTTGTGTGAAAAACAGTGAAACGAAAAGCTATTATCTTTCAAGATATATTATGAAAAACGACTTTAACAGTACATACAATGAGCTTAATACATTATTTGCACAGGGAGAAAAACCTGAGATAATTTTATCAGGTCTGAGCAGTGCGCTGATCGATATGTACCGTGCAAAAACAGCTTCAGAATGTGGAAAAAGTATCGGTGAAGCAGCAAAGGATTTCAAATACGGAAATCGGGAATTTGTACTTAAAAATGCAGGTTACAGTGCTGCTAAATTATCCACGGAAACTCTGCGCAGGATGCTTGATGCAGTTCTGGATACAGATATTAGGATGAAAAGTACCCGTGCAGATGCACGGATTCTATTAGAAACATTGGTTGCTAAAATGCTGCTGATCGTGAAAGAAGGAAACTGATATGATACAGGTCAGGGAAGCAATTATTGTAGAAGGAAAATATGATAAAATCAAGCTGTCAAATTTTGTGGATGCACTTATTATAACCACAGACGGATTCGGAGTCTTTAAAGACAAGGAAAAACAGGCATTGATCCGGCACCTTGCGGATAAAAGAGGAATCCTTGTTCTGACTGACAGTGATGGGGCAGGCTTTGTCATTCGGAATTTTCTTAAAGGAACCGTACCGAATGATAAAATAAGTCATGCTTTTATTCCGGATATTTTTGGAAAAGAAAAGCGTAAAAACAAACCATCAAAGGAAGGTAAACTGGGGGTTGAAGGCATTTCGGAAGATATCATAGCTGATGCCATCAAGGCTTCGGGAGCACATTGTAATTTTTCTGACAGTATTGTTAAAAAGAAAAAAGAAATCTGTAAGGCTGATTTGTTTGCCTACGGTCTAAGCGGAGGACAGAACTCGGCTGAAAAACGTGAATGTCTTAAAAAATATTTATCATTGCCTTCAAAAATGACAGCCAATACTTTATTAGATACATTGAACTGCATTATGACAAAGGATGAATTTACCGAAATATGCAGTCAGCTTTTTGATGATATAAATTAGCCGATTGTAAAAAGGCGGCACAAACTCCGCTCTAAAAGTCAAAAAATAGTCGTATACTCCGTAAAAGCTGCGAAAATGACGGATTACAGCGGAGAGAAATTTTAAAGCAAATGATATCAAAAGATCGCATTGAAAAAGGAATTTCAGACTTTTACAATAGACCAGATTCAGGTTATTTTAAAGGAGATGAGAAAATTGTTGGAAGTTACATTATTAGGCTGCGGCGGTATGCTTCCTATGAAGGATAGGTGGCTTACCTCTTGCCTTATCAGCTGTCAGGGACATAGTATTCTGGTAGACTGTGGAGAAGGTACGCAGATTGCACTGAAATGTGCTAAACGAAAAACTAAGCCGATTGATCTGATCTGTATTACGCATTTTCATGCAGATCATATTTCAGGTCTTCCCGGTTTTCTTCTTTCCATGGGAAATGAGGGCAGGGAAGAACCTGTTACTATTGCGGGACCTGCGGGAATTGAAAGAATTGTGAATAATCTGTGTGTAATTGCCCCGAATCTGCCGTTTGATATTAAATTTACAGAAATCAGTGAACCACATCCATTTAAGTCGGAATTACTGACTGTAACACCATTTGAGGCTGCACACAGCGTCAGATGCCTTGGCTATAGTTTTGTGCTTGAGAGAAAAGGAAAATTTCTCCCGGAAAAGGCAAGAAAGAACGGTGTACCAATGTGTATCTGGTCGGAGCTTCAAAAAGAAGGCAGCGCTGTATATAATGAGAAGATATATACTTACGATGACGTATCAGAAGGAACCCGAAAAGGAATTAAGCTGACATACTGTACAGATTCAAGACCTATAAACAATATTGCTGCATATGCCCGGAATGCCGATTTGCTGATATGTGAGGGACTTTATTATGAGCCTGAAAAAATAAATCGTGCAATCAAAACAGGACATATGATTTACAGCGAAGCAGCCGGGATTGCTGAAAAAGCAAATGTAAAAAAACTGTGGCTGACACATTTCAGTCCGGCTGTAACTGACCCCGAAGCAGGAATCGGTTATGCAAAAAAAATATTTCCAACAACCGAATGTGGTTTTGATGGAAAATACATTGATATTAACTTTGAACCCCAATCCGTGAAATCGACTTGATGAATTATAAAAATACCTTCCGGTTTCATTTTATCCGGACTGCTCTAAACGCCGATTAATTAATGAATTAATCAGCGTTTCCCTTGGTATTATTTAAATTGTTCCGCAGCTGTGACAGCCAGCCTGTCACAGCGTTCATTTTCATCATGA
The DNA here is from genome assembly GCA_902783065.1 of uncultured Ruminococcus sp. Classification (GTDB taxonomy): domain Bacteria; phylum Bacillota; class Clostridia; order Oscillospirales; family Acutalibacteraceae; genus UBA1213. The sequence goes on along the minus strand of CACZPV010000340.1, from coordinate 52 downwards.
CCGTTATGACCTCTTACCCATACGATTTCGACCTTATGAATTTCCAGTAAGG
>CACZPV010000339.1 GCA_902783065.1 uncultured Ruminococcus sp. | reverse complement strand
TTATTCCCACTCAATTGTAGCAGGCGGTTTGCTGGTAATATCGTAGACAACTCGATTAACATTTTTAACCTCATTAATAATACGATTAGAAATTTTTTCGAGGACATCATACGGAATCCTTGCCCAGTCAGCCGTCATAAAATCACTTGTGGTAACAGCACGCAAAGCAATAGTATTATCATACGTTCTGCCATCACCCATAACACCAACGCTCTTTATACCTGTCATAACAGCAAAATACTGATTAACCTCTCTGTCAAGCCCATTGTTAGCAAATTCTTCTCTCATAATAGCATCAGCATCTTTGAGTATTTCAAGTTTTTCCTGCGTAATATCACCCATTATACGAATGGCAAGACCAGGTCCCGGGAATGGCTGACGATAAACAAGAAATTCAGGTATACCAAGTTCCAATCCTGCTTTTCTTACTTCATCTTTGAACAAATCCCGAAGCGGCTCAATAATTCCCTCAAAGCCAACATCCTCGGGAAGTCCTCCGACATTATGATGACTTTTGATCACCGCAGATTCACCTACACCGCTCTCCACTACATCCGGATAAATTGTACCCTGACAGAGATATTCCATCTTACCGAGTTTCTGAGATTCTTCCTCGAATACTCTTATAAATTCCTCACCAATAATTTTACGTTTTCTCTCCGGCTCACTTACACCTGCCAGCTTTGTAAGAAAACGATCTTGTGCATTCACTCTGATCAGATTCATATCAAACTGTTCTTTGAATACACTTTCCACCTGATCTCCTTCATCCTTCCTGAGAAGTCCATGATCAACAAAGATACAGGTAAGCTGTTTTCCAACTGCCTTATGTACCAGCAATGCTGCTACACTGGAATCAACACCGCCTGAAAGCGCACAGAGCACTTTTTTATCACCGATTTTTTCTTTCAGATATGCGATCGTATCGCTCACAAAAGAATCCATTTTCCAGTCAGCTGTGCATCCGCAGGCATTGTACAGGAAATTACGCAGGTATAACGGTCCTTCTACCGTATGCTGTACTTCCGGATGGAACTGTACGGCAAAGAAATTTCTTTGGATATCTTCCATGGCTGCAACAGGACAATCCTTAGAAATCGCTGTAATCTTGAAACCATGCGGAACTTCCTCAATTCTGTCCGTATGACTCATCCAGCAGATATTTTTCGGCTGTGCATTATGGAACATTAAAGAAGACGGGTTGACTTCAATTTCAGTCTTTCCGTATTCTCTGTTTTCCTCAATTCCGATAACCTTACCGCCAAGTGTTTCAGCCATCAGCTGAGCACCGTAACATATGCCCAGCACCGGAATACCCAATTCAAACAGTTTCGGATCACATTTTGGGCCGTTAGCATCGTAAGCACTGTTAGGGCCTCCTGTAAAAATAATACCCTTATATCCTTTTTCACGGATTTCATCGGCTGTGATTTTATAAGACTTAATTTCACAGTACACATTACACTCTCTGACACGTCTTGCAATAAGCTGTGTATACTGTCCTCCGAAATCCATCACCAGAATTGCTTCATTTTTTATCTCCATATATTTTCACCTTTTTTAGTCTATTGTAAAAGTCTGAAATTTCTTCTTCAATACGGTTTTTCGATATCATGTGTTTTACATTTTTTCTCCGCAGCAATCCGTCATTTTTGCAGCTTTTGCGGAATAAACGACTACTTTTTAACTTTTATGGCGGAGTTTGTGCCGCCTGTTGCTGCACAAACTCCCGCCTTTTTACAATCAGATATTTTCACCTTTTTTATACATCATCTGCAGTCGATAATTATTCCACTGTTACCGATTTGGCAAGGTTTCTGGGCTGGTCAATATCACAACCCTTGAGCGAAGCCACATAATATGCAAACAACTGCAGCGGAATTACCGCCAAAGATGGCAGCAGCATATCACACACCTTGGGAATAAAAATAGTTTCTCCCACACTTTCCAGTTCTTTATGAGTATCGCAGGCAATGCAAAGTACCTGCGCGCCTCTTGTTTTCACTTCTTCAATATTGCTGACAATCTTTGCAATCAATTCCTCATGAGTTGCCAGTGCAATCACGGGTGTTCCTTCTTCAATAAGAGAAATCGTACCATGTTTCAGTTCGCCTGCAGCATAAGCCTCGCTGTGGATATAAGAAATTTCCTTGAGCTTCAGTGAGCCCTCCAGCGAAAGTGCATAATCTATATTTCTTCCGATAAAGAATACATCCTTGCTATTGAACAGCTTTGATGCAAGATACTGGATTCTTTCCTTATTTTCCAGAACGGCATCAATTTTGTTCGGCAGATCTTCCAGTTCTCTGACAAGCGCCTTATATTCATCGGGAACAATTGTTCCCAGCATATCACCAAAATACAATGCCATCAGGTAGATTACCGCTAACTGTGTGCTGTAAGCTTTAGTAGTAGCAACTGCGATTTCAGGACCTGCCCATGTATAGATCACATCATCCGATTCAACCGCAATAGCGCTTCCCACAACATTTACAATGGAAATAACATGAGAACCTCTTCTCTGTGCTTCCTTCATTGCTTCCTTAGTATCTGCTGTTTCGCCTGACTGACTGATAACAACCGTCAGTGTCTTATCATTAACGATCGGATCACGGTAACGGAACTCAGATGCCAGATCAGCCTCTACAGGAATCCGAAGCATCTTTTCAAAAATATATTTTGCCACAACACCCACATGATATGCTGACCCACAGGCTAAAATATTGATCCTTGTAAAGCTTTTTAGTTCCTCTGCGCTAAGACTCACTTCATCCAGAACCACTCTGCCGTTTTTTATTCTCGGAGCAATGGTTTCGCTGATAGCTCTGGGCTGTTCCATGATCTCTTTAAACATGAAATGCTCATAACCGCCTTTTTGTGCGGCATTGATATCCCAGTCAACCGTTTCCTTTTCCTTGACAACTTCCTCTTTATCGGTATTGATAATTTTCACACCGTCACGTCCAAGGACAGCAATTTCGTTATTTTCCAAACGGTAGATAGTTCTTGTCTTTGCAAGAATTGCCGTTACATCGGAGGCAAGGAAATACTCATTTTCTCCCAGTCCGATAATCAGCGGGCTTTCCTTACGCACAGCAATGATCTCATCCGGATTTTCCTGACTGATCACACCCAGTGCATAGGAACCGTCCAGTTTTTCAAGAACCTTGATCACCGTGTCGATAAGATTACCCTTATAATAATATTCTATCAGCTGAGCAATTACCTCAGTATCCGTTTTGGACTGAAAAACGATCCCTTTAGCGGTAAGATATTCTTTCAGCTGCTGATAATTCTCGATGATTCCGTTATGGACAACGGCAAAGCGTCCTGATTCGCTGAGATGGGGATGAGCATTAACGTCGGAAGGTTCTCCATGGGTCGCCCATCTTGTATGACCTATTCCGACTGTTCCTTTCGTATCTTCGCCGTTATTTGTCAGCTTTCTGAGGTCATCCACCTTTCCTTTTGCCTTTTTGACGATCAGCTCTCTGCCGTCATTAAGACAAATGCCTGCACTGTCATAACCTCTGTATTCAAGCGTCTGCAAACCGTCCAGAAGGAACGGACCTGCCTGCTCGTAACCGATATAACCTACTATACCACACATATCATCAACCCTCCGGCTTATCTGTAAATAATATCCTCACGCTTTGGTCCATTGGAAACCATCGTGAACGGAACGCCTACTGCTTTTTCGGCAAATTCGATATATCTGCGGCAGTTCTCGGGAAGTTCCTCATAATTTCTGATTCCTCTGATATCCTCTTTCCAGCCCGGAAGCACCTCAAGAACAGGTTTACATCTTTTAAGTTTAGTTGTTGACGGGAAATAATCGATTTTTTTGCCGTCAAGTTCATATGCAACGCATACGGGGATCTCATCAAGATAACCCAGTGCATCCAATACTGTAAACGCTACCTGTGTAGCACCCTGCACTTTACAGCCATAGCGTGTAGCCACAAGATCAAGCCATCCCATTCTTCTCGGTCTGCCGGTAGTAGCTCCGTATTCACCGCCGTCGCCGCCTCTTTTTCTGAGTTCTTCTGCCTCGTCGCCGAAAATCTCACTGACAAACTCACCTGCGCCGACTGCACTGGAATATGCCTTTACGACAGTGATGATATCCTTGATCTCATATGGTGGAATACCGCCTGCACCAACCGCACCGTATCCGGCAATTGTATTGGAAGAAGTAACCATCGGATAAATACCGAAATCCGTATCCTTAAGTGATCCAAGCTGACCTTCAAGAAGAATATTTTTTCCTTCCTTCACTGCGTCATGCACCAGATCAAAGGTATTGGCAGCATACGGCTCCAGTGCTTTTTTATATTCCATCAGCTTTGCAAACATTTCGTCTGCGCTGATTGGTTGTTTATTGTACACATTTTTAACAACGGCATTCTTTACTTCAAGTATACGCTCGATTTTTTCTTTAAGACCAGATTCATCATCAAAAAGTTCATTTACCTGGAAGCCTATCTTTGAAAATTTATCGGAATAGAAAGGTGCAATTCCCGATTTTGTTGAACCGAAGCTTTTGCCGCCAAGTCTTTCTTCCTCATAGCAATCGAAAAGGATATGATACGGCATAACGATCTGTGCTCTGTCCGAAACAAGAATTTTCGGCTTGGGAACACCTCCATCGATAAGGTGCTGTATTTCTTTGACAAGGTTTTCCACACTAAGGGCAACACCGTTGCCGATAATATTGGTTATATTCTGATTAAACACGCCTGACGGAAGCTGATGAAGGGCAAATTT
>CACZPV010000338.1 GCA_902783065.1 uncultured Ruminococcus sp. | reverse complement strand
TGAACGTCTTTGGGAGGATGGTGAAATTATTGAAACCGATTTTTAATGGGTAAATCGGATGAAAAAGGAGAGAATCAAAATGATAGAAAAATATGATCACAAGGTGATAGAACCAAAGTGGCAGAAGGCATGGGAGGAAGCCGGAATTTTCCATGCTGAAAGCAATAGTACTAAACCAAAGTATTATACATTAATAGAATTTCCTTATCCTTCGGGTCAGGGACTTCATGTAGGACATCCCCGTTCGTATACAGCTCTTGACATTGTATCAAGAAAAAGAAGAATGCAGGGATATAACGTACTTTATCCGATTGGCTGGGATGCCTTCGGACTTCCGACTGAAAATTTTGCAATAAAAAATCATGTCCATCCTAAAGAGGTTACCAAGAAGAATATTGCCCGCTTTAAAGGACAGCTTCAGGCACTCGGCATTTCCTTCGATTGGAGCAGAGAAGTGAATACTACCGATCCGTCATACTATAAATGGACACAGTGGATTTTTCTCCAGCTCTTTAAGAAAGGTCTGGCATATAAAAAAGAAATGGCGGTAAACTGGTGTACTTCCTGTAAGTGTGTACTGGCTAATGAAGAAGTGATCAATGGAGCCTGTGAACGCTGCGGCAGTGAAGTTGTGAGAAAGGTAAAATCACAGTGGATGCTGAAAATTACCGCATATGCCGAGAGGTTGATCAACGACCTTGATATGGTCAACTACCCTGACAGAGTGAAAGCACAGCAGAAAAACTGGATCGGAAGATCAACGGGTGCGGAGGTTGATTTTACTACTACTACCGGTGATGCTCTTACGGTTTATACCACCCGACCGGATACGTTGTTTGGTGCTACATATATGGTAATTTCTCCTGAACATCCTATCATCGAAAAGCTTTCCGGTGTGATAGGAAATATGGATAAAATCAGAAAATATCAGGAAGCCGCTGCCAGAAAATCTGATTTTGAACGTACAGAGGTTGCTAAGGACAAAACAGGTGTGAAAATTGATGGCGTTGAAGCAATTAATCCTGTCAACGGCAGACAAATTCCGATATTTATTTCTGATTACGTATTAGTTTCCTATGGTACAGGAGCTATTATGGCAGTACCTGCACATGATACACGTGACCATGATTTTGCAGTAAAGTTTAATCTCCCGATTATCGAAGTTGTCAAGGGCGGCGAGGATGTTCAGAAAGAAGCCTTTACTGACTGTGCAACCGGTATAATGACTAATTCTGAGTATCTCGACGGGCTCAGTGTTGATGAAGCAAAAAAGACCATTATTGAAAAACTGGAGGAAACCGGCAAGGGAAAGGCGAAGGTTAATTATAAACTGCGTGACTGGGTATTTTCTCGTCAGCGTTATTGGGGCGAACCGATTCCGATTATTCACTGTCCTTGCTGCGGAGCAGTTCCGCTGGATGAAAGTGAGCTTCCTCTGGAACTGCCTGATGTAGAATCTTATGAACCAACAGATAACGGTGAATCTCCGCTTGCTAAAATGACAGACTGGGTTAATACAAAGTGTCCGAAATGCGGCGGCGATGCTAAAAGAGAAACCGATACTATGCCCCAGTGGGCAGGATCGTCATGGTATTTCCTTCGCTATATGGATCCGCATAATGATAAGGCGCTTGCTTCAAAAGAAGCTTTGGATTACTGGACACCGGTTGACTGGTATAACGGCGGTATGGAGCATACAACGCTTCATTTGCTTTACAGCCGTTTCTGGCATAAGTTCCTCTATGACATTGGCGTGGTTCCCACACCGGAGCCGTATGCAAAACGTACCAGTCACGGTATGATTCTTGGCGAAAACGGCGAAAAAATGAGTAAATCAAGAGGTAATGTCGTTAACCCGGATGATATTGTCAATGAATATGGCGCAGATACAATGCGTCTGTTTGAGATGTTTATAGGTGATTTTGAAAATGCCGCTCCGTGGAACAGCAGCAGCATTAAGGGATGCCGCCGTCTGGCAGAACGTTTCTACAATCTTATGAACGTCATGACAGATGACGAAGGTATCCGCCCTGAACTTGAAAGCGCAGTCAATAAGACAATTAAAAAGGTCGGTGATGATATAGAAATTCTTAAGTTCAATACAGCAATTGCAGCGCTTATGTCGCTGATGAATGATATTACCGCAACAGGCAGTATCACTAAGGGTGAACTCAAGATATTTGCAATACTGATGTCACCGTTTGCTCCTCATGTGGCAGAAGAGGTATGGGCAGAGGCCGGACTGGGAGAAGGATTTGTTTCTGCTGCAGCGTGGCCGGTATATGATGAGAGCAAGTGTGTGGAATCTACTGTTGAAATTGTTGTACAGGTAAACGGAAAGGTAAGAGATAAGATAAAAGTAGCTGCTGATATAGATCAGAGCGGTGCGCTCGCTCAGGCTAAGGCAAGTGAAAAAGTGCAGAGCTTTATTGATGGAAAGAATATTATCAAGGAAATTTACGTTAAGGGTAAACTGGTTAATATTGTTGCTAAATAAATTCTTTTACATTGAACTTTGTGCAAGTTTACCATATCACATCTGCTAATTTTATGTGTTTTAGGTGTTGACAAAGACGTACCGAATAATGTATAATACTAAGGTATCGTAATGACACAAACCCCTGCCTTACGGCGGATGGGAGGGAAGATAAATGGCAGAGATCAGAATTAAAGACAATGAGTCTCTCGAGAGTGCGCTCAGAAGATTTAAGAAGTCT
>CACZPV010000337.1 GCA_902783065.1 uncultured Ruminococcus sp. | reverse complement strand
TTGTTTTTTTCTTCCATAATGATCTCCTGTTTCATTGCTCAGAATATAGCGTTTCAATCTTTTTACATCCTGCTGCGGTCAGTTCAGAATCTGAAATACAGGAAAGGATTATTGGTGTTTTCCACCATCAGAATACTGCACGCCATAAGCAGCGCACAACAGATTAAAGTACCCGCAATCTTGCCGAATGCATAAACCTTGTTATTCGCCCATTCGTTAAAGAAATATTTGATTTTTGGCAGAATCGGCATTGAAACAAGTATAGCAAACAGAATCAGGAACAGATTATTCTGCAGCGAATTCCATACAACAATATCACCGAAGCTGTTTCCGTGAAGAAACATATTGGCACCGGAGATATTCATAAAAAACTGTCCCAGCTGCGACAGATCAGTAAAGTAGAAAATACCGAATCCTATAACTATAATCAGCTTACTGTAAATATGTGTCAGGATCTTATTCCATTTTTTCAGCCGTTTTTTGCCGATAAGAGTTTCGATGAAGATAAATATTCCGAAATAAAGTCCCCAGAATATAAAATTCCATGATGCACCGTGCCACATGCCTGTACAGAACCACACAAGAAAAAGATTGAAATATTTTCTCGGTCTGCCGAAAACAGGTACGTAAAACAGATAATCCCTGAAGAACGAACTAAGTGAAATATGCCATTTCTGCCAGAACTCGCTTATTGTTTTGCAGGTAAACGGGTAGTTAAAGTTTTCATTAAAGTGGAATCCGAACATTCTTCCAAGTCCGATTGCAATATCGCTGTAGCCGCTGAAATCGAAATAAACATACAGCGAATACACAATCACTCCGTACCATGTTCCCAGAAAAGAAAGGTTTGTAATATCCGTTCCGAAAAACTGTTCTACGATTACATACAGATTATTTGCGATTATTACTTTTTTAGAGAGTCCGAGGATTGCTCTCATAGCGCCCTCACTTATATCCACAGGACTTGATTTTCTGTCCGTGATCTCCTTTTCAATAACGCTGTAGCGTACTATAGGACCGGCAATCAGCTGTGGGAACAGGGACAGATAAAGCAGGAACCTTCCGAACTTCTTCTGTGCCGGAACAGTTTCCCACAATACATCCAGTATGTAGGAAATAGCCTGAAATGTAAAAAAGCTTATGCCTATCGGCATAGTAATCTGCGGTACGGGCAAAGATAAATGCAGCAAAGCATTGATATTTTCCATAATAAATCCGCTGTATTTAAACACTATCAGAAATGCAAGATCAATCACTACAGCAGTTCCCGCAAAAAAAACTGCTGCCTTTCCGTTACGGAATTTTTCGATCAGTCTGCCGGCTCCCCAGTTCATGAATGCACTGAAAACAAGCAATGCTACCCACACAGGTTCACCCCATGCATAAAAAACAACGGATGCCAGCACAAGCACCGCATTTTTTGACGGTATTGAGCGGCATAAAAAGTAGGCGATCAGCGTTATCGCCAGAAAAAAATAAACAAAAAACAATGAAGAAAATACCATTTCATTCTCCCTTATCCTAAAACATTAGCTGATTGTAAAAATCAAAAATCGTCTGTTTATGCGGATTTTATAGTAAACGTCATTGAAAGTTTCCTTTTGTCATTCTGAGGAACAAAGTGACGAAGAATCTTATCAAAGATCCTTCGCTTACGCTCAGGATGACATTATGAGCACAAACACTCGCCTTTTTACAATCGGCTACCTAAAACATATCTGCTGATTTTAAAGAACTGCCTGAATCCGTCCCTATACTCTCCCCTTCCCTGTGAGAATGGGCAAAAGAAGCGCATCCGTCGGGTGATTTCCTGAATGTCAAATAATAAACAAAACTTCGCATTATAACAGTATTTTTTACTGTTCATAAATACCGGGATTCACGGATTCAGGAACTATTGAACATTATTTACTCATTTATTTTACTCTATATTATCGATATTATCAAGCCATTTTTCGACAATATACGCAGTCATTTCTCCAAATACGGTACATTGCACAAAAACAAAACCATAACATTAATTTTTCCTAAAGATATACATCATAACGGCGGCACAGCTCACAATCGTGGAACTGAATGTAATGCGTTTCATCTTATCCGTGCTGCGGGCGTACAACCTGCCCTTCCAAACGGTAAAGGGATGGGCATAAGCTTTATACTAATATTTGACATAATACTTTAACACTCAAATCTATTTTAAAACTTCTTATCGAATATTAGTATTAACTGTCCCGTCTATAATTTTATATAAATTCAAATTTTGTAACGTCAAATACACCGCAGTCGGTAATTTTTAGTTCTGGAATAACCGGCAAAGCCATAAATGACAGCGTAATGAACGGATCAATATTACTGTTCACACCTATTTCATGAGCCTTTGCTTTTATTATTTCAATTTCCCTGATGATTTCATCAGCACTTTTCAAACTCATCAATCCGCCTAACGGCAGTGATAATTCACTGATCGCTTTGCCATCGCTGACAATAATATATCCTCCTCCTATACGTTTCAGTTCTTCACATGCTTTCATCATATCCTCGTCATTGTCACCTATCACAACAATATTGTGACTGTCATGTGCCACAGTGGATGCTACCGCACCATGAATATTGCCGTAACCGCTGATATAGCATGCAGCGTAATTTCCTGTGGCATGATGCCTTTCTACAACAGCAATCTTTTTAACGCTGCCGTCCAGAAGTCCTTTTTCAAGCTGATCACGTGTGTAGGTAAGTTTTCTGGTAATAATCTGGTTATCTACAATACCGATTACGCTGTATTGATCTTTTACAGGAATACTGAAAGCATTTTCCGGCAGAGGAGCAAAATTTATATTACCTATCAGATCTGTGCTGTAGGAAATATTATCAGTTTCGGGCATATCTGCTGCCCTCACTCCGTCCTTATATACATCACAAATCTCGAAATCTTTCAGATCTTCAACTATAACCATGTCTGCACGATATCCGCAGGCAATTGCTCCTGTATGTTTAAGACCATATATCCTGGCTGCGTTGATTGTACCTATCTGAACTGCCTTAACCGGATCAAGACCTAAACTAACGGAGCGCTTTATATTGTAGCGGATCGTTCCATGACTGCGTATATCTGCAAGATGCTTGTCATCCGTACAGAACGCCAGATTGGAAGTATCAATATGATCAGCTATTATTCCTTTCATGATACTGTCAAGATTTTTTGATGCAGAGCCTTCTCTGACAAGCACTGCCATACCGGTTCTGAGTTTTTCTATTGCTTCTTCACTGGAGATACTTTCATGATCTGTATTAATTCCGGCACAAACATATCCATTCAGCTGGTGTCCGGTTCCCATAGGGTCGTGACCATCAATGATCATATCTGAAAATTTATCCAGCTTTTTCATTATCAACGGAACACAGTTAAGAACACCCACCGAGTTCATCATTTCTCCCAGTCCAAGCACATTAGGATCGTCCTTAAAACAGGCAAGATCCTCTGCTTCCAGTACTGCACCGGAGTGTTCGAATGGTGTTGAGGGAACACAGGACGGCAGCATCACATAATAATTAACCACAGACTTTTTTGCAGCTTTGAGAATCTCAGCAATTGCAGTCATTCCTCCAACATTTGCTATCTCATGGGGATCAGTTATCACAGTGGTTGTACCCTGTTTAAGTTCTTCCATAGCATATACCTGCGGTGCAGACATAGATGACTCCACATGTACGTGTGCATTGATAAAACCCGGAAGTGCATATTTTCCGTTTATATCAATTTCCTTCTTTCCTCTGTAGCTGCCCACACCCACGATCACTCCATCGTGAACAGCAATATCTCCGTCCAGAATCTCTCCTGTGAATACATTTACTATTTTTGCATTTTTCAGCACAAGATCGGGCATTTCATCTTCCAGTGCTGCTTTGATTAAATTTTCTCTGTTCATTTTAATTACCTCCATCTAAAACCTTCGTCATTTTACAATTTGCTAAAAATCATCTGAAAAATTTTTCAAAAAAATGTAACCTGACCGCTTTTCGCGGATTATACTTTCAGAAAACATTGAAAGTGGGAAGTTTTAGTTTTGAAACTGACTTCCTGTACTGAATTTCTTGTTCAATAATACCAATACCAGCCGATTGTAAATTGGCGAGTGTTTTTGCCGCCGCAGGCGGCAAAAACACCGCTCACTAAAGTATAGTATAGTCATTTTCTATTACGCAGACGAAGAAAAATTGTAAATTTTATCCTCATAAATAAATGATTTTTGAATTTTACGATCGACTGTGTTCAATAATACAAAAAGGGGTTTTAAAAATGTTAAAAAAAATACTGCTTATTTCTGCCGTACTGCTGACGCTGACAGCCTGCCGGACTTCTGAGAATATATCTGGATCACCGATATCCGCCGCCAATGAAGTTTCAGAAACATCTCAGGCATCATCTGAAAAATCCGGCAGTTCACAGAATGATCCTTACGGTACAGATAATTCCGGTCCCTTAAGAACAGATAACTCTGTTCCTGTGATCACGGAATATGATGTTCCGGGGACATTTGAATATACAGAAGATATTCTTCAGCAAATGAATCAGGACGATTACGAATTTGCTATTCTGCATGAAGAAGACGGCAATACATGTATTGAGGGAAAAATCAATACTTCTCCTGTACATAATGAACGTGATGTCATTGAACAGCTGATGTTGGTACGTTCGGTACTGGGACTGGTAAATCCAAAAGAGCAATTGGTTTTTTCTCCGCAAAACAGCAGTAATGAAACCTATAAATTCAAACAGTATCATGCAGGAATACCTTGCTATTCATCAACAGTAATTGTGAATACCGACCCCGACACCGGAATGATCAATCTGATAAACAGTAATGTTATTACTACAGATAATCTCAAAACAATCCAAATGGAACCAAAATTCAGTGCAGAAGATATTTCAGCAAAATATAAACAAAAGTATCCTGACATAAAAATAGAAAAAATCGTTATATGGGATATAAAGGAATACAACACTCGTCCGGTTCTTGCCTACATTGCCGAATCAGGAGATGACACTGTTGTTTTAAATGCCGACAACGGTGAACTGATCGATTTATGGTCAAACATACTTACCTGAATTATATTACGATGTTTATTATACACCATTTTCTTCTCCTTCACAATGACAAATTTTTCACCGCGTGCATCAGTCCACAGCAGCTAAATCGCATTTTCCTGGGGGAAACCCTTTGTTTGAAAACAAAGGGTTATCCCCCAGACCCTTTCCTAAAAAAACTGAAACTGAAATTTTATTAAATCAATTCTAAACCTGTTTTTAGCTTTCATTTGCTTGACACTGTTTTTTGATAATGGTATAATGTAGGATAGTATTAAATTCCGACAGAATTGTTGATGCG
>CACZPV010000336.1 GCA_902783065.1 uncultured Ruminococcus sp. | reverse complement strand
TGCCGATGCGTCTGACAGAAACATCCACTCTGTTCAGAAATGAAGCATCGGGAGAAATGCACGGATTGATTCGTGTACGTCAGTTTACAATTTCTGAAGGTCATTATATTCTCCGACCAGATCAGCTTGAAGAAGAATTCAAGGGATGTATGGAACTTGCTAAATACTGTCTTGATACAGTCGGACTTCTTGAAGACTGTACCTTCCGTTTCTCACAGTGGGATCCCGCTAACCCCAACAACAAATACGAGGGTACAAAGGAACAATGGGAAGAAGCACAGGCTGCAATGAAGCGTATCCTTGATAATATCGGACTCGACTATGAAGTGGGTTTTGATGAGGCTGCTTTCTATGGTCCTAAGCTTGATATCCAGTACAAAAATGTTTTTGGCAAGGAAGATACTATTGTTACCATACAGATCGATATGCTGCTTGCTGAAAAATTCGGTATGTACTATGTGGACAAGGACGGTCAGAAAAAACTGCCGTATATTATCCACAGAACTTCTCTCGGATGCTACGAAAGAACTCTCGCATATATGCTGGAGCATTTTGTAGGCGCTCTACCGATGTGGCTTATGCCCGAACAGGTTCGTGTAATGCCACTGAGCGAAAACCTTGCTGACAAGGCAGAAGAAATCAAAGCTAAACTTGCAGCAGCAGGAATCAGAGTTAGCAGCGATCTGAGAAGCGAAAAAATCGGATATAAAATCAGAGAAGCTCAGTTGGAAAAAATCCCGTATATGCTCGTTATCGGAAATAAGGAAGTGGAAGAAGGAACGGTTTCTGTTCGTTCAAGAAAAAATGTTAACCTCGGTGCTATGACGCTTGACAGCTTTATTGCCATGGCAAAAGATGAAATTGACTCTAAAAAGAGAGATTGATAATAATGTACGGCTTAAACTCCCTCATTCCGTTGTTTCCGGCAGGAGTTTAAGCCGCTGCAAACGTATTCTCCCGGTGAACAGAGTAAAAAAGTATACAAATAAAAAGGCGGCTGAAAATGAATATGACTGATAAAGAAAAAGCTGAAAAGGCTGTCGGACTGCTGGAAAAAGAATATCCTGATGCAGTATGCTCGCTTGTATACACAGATCCGCTGCAGCTGCTGATTGCAACCAGACTTGCTGCACAGTGTACAGACAAACGTGTAAATATGGTTACTCCGGCACTGTTTGAAAGGTTTCCACAGGCAAAAGATTTTGCGGATGCCGACGTGGAGGAAATAGAGGAACTCATTAAAACCTGCGGATTGTACAAAACAAAAGCCAGAGATATTTCCGCAATGACAAAGATGCTTTGCACCGTATACGGAGGTATTGTTCCGGATACTATCGAAGAACTTGTCAAACTTCCGGGAATCGGCAGAAAAACAGCAAATCTTGTAGTTGGCGATATTTATGGCAAACCTGCAGTTGTTGTAGATACACATTGTATACGAATTACTGCCAGACTCGGATTTCATAACAGTAAAGATGCGGCAAAAATAGAAAAAATTCTGCGTCTCCTGCTTCCACCCCAGAAATCAAATGATTTTTGTCACCGTCTTGTACTTCATGGCAGAGCAGTCTGTACTGCCCGAAAAGCATATTGTGAAAAATGCTGTTTGAAAGAAATTTGCAGCTTATATAACACTGATACCTGACAAGTACGCTTCTTTTTCCATCCCCATTTCATATGGAAAAGTGTACACCGCAGCTTGCATAAACGGATCCAGGTCGTAAAAAAAATTCCCCTGCCTGATGGCAGAGGAATTTTTTTACGGACTGCTCCGGAATCATTCGTCTTTTTTGTCTTCTTCCTTTTTGTCCTCGTCCTTGGAATCTTCATCCTTAGTTTCTTCTTTGTCCTTCTTTTCCTCAGCAGGAACTTCATCTGCATTTGTACCAAAGATATTGAAACGGAAAAGCTTGGACTCATCTTCAGGCTTCTGACATTCGAGATGTGCATTGCTGATTTTTCCGCCCTCAATAAGCTGTGTCAAACCGATCAGCTGACAAAGCTTACTCTTAAGATTAATACGGTCACCCTCATCTGTTACGAGGAATACATTACCTTCACATTTATCGATCTCTGCAAGGAAAGCCTGGACTTCTACATTGTGTAATTCAATTGTTGCCATAATAAAACCTCCTGAAAATTCTGAATTCTTTTATAATCTGTGACTAACAGATCCGCCGTATACTCTCGTCATTTATCAGGACGATCGCAGAGTATGTACGAACATCCTTTACACAGGCAACTACACAACATCATATAGAAATAACGACAACATCCGGAATCAGGTTCAGCATAACCACGCTGCAGTTCTTTGCTGGCATCCTTTACGTTGATTTAAGGAATTATTCAACCAAATCCTATTTGTCATATCTACATGATATCATCATCTGACTGCTGACTTTATTATAACACATTAAACGATATTGTCAATCAGTTTTTCAAAATTTTTACAATTTTTTTGTTGAATTAGCAGTAAATAACCTGTTTATTTTTATTAGATTTACACAAAGCACTGTAATTTATACCAGTTTTTACTCCCATGCTTTCTCTTATTTTGAAAAAAAAGACCTTACCATAAGTCGTGATTTATCCAGTTGTTCCTTAATCCTCAGGTATTATTCTGCCGTCACTGATACATATTCTTCTGTCTGCATGAGCGGCAATTCCGTTATCATGTGTTATCATAACAACCGTTACTCCGTCATTATTCATCTCTTTTATAATCGACAGAATTTCTTCTCCGGACTTCTTGTCCAGACTGCCTGTAGGTTCATCTGCCAAAAGAATTTTCGGATTTGCAGCAATTGCTCTGGCAATAGCCGTTCTCTGCTGCTGCCCACCAGACATTTCATTCGGTAGATGATTCATTCTGTCAAAAAGACCTACTCGCTTTAACGCCTCTGCCGCTATTTTTTCCCTTTCGCTTCGGCGCACTCTGCGATACATCAAAGGTAAGGATACATTTTCCAATGCGTTCATGGATGGTATAAGATTGAAGCTTTGAAATATAAAACCAACTTTTCTGCTTCTGATCCATGAAATCTCTTTTTCATTCATGCAATTAACAGAAATTCCGTCAAGATAATATATTCCGCTGTCTGCTCTGTCCAGGCATCCAAGAATATTCATAAGTGTTGATTTCCCTGAACCTGACTGACCAATCACAGCCGTAAATTCTCCTTCTGCAACAGATAACTGAATACCGGAAAGAACCGCTAGTTTTCTGCTTTTTGTTCTGTATGTTTTAGATATATTTTCAAGCCTGATAATTTCTTTCATCAAAAAACAACTCCAATCTATATTGCCTGCAAATCTTGATAATACTATTTTTCTGAGCGACAGATGTATTCCGGCTGCCCTATTTCTTCCGTTCTGCCGCACTGACTCTGACGGGGAGAAATCCACCTGCACCGGTATTTTTATACTCAGCTTGTCTGCATTTTTATACTAATATTAAATGATAAAAAAATACAGTATCTGTATTTATATACGATACTGTATTTATTATGCTTCATGAATCATTTTTTATTAAAAGTTTGAAAACAGCGGATATCTTTCCGATGCTTTACATCAATTGCAAAAGCTTAACAGTTATAGAAGACTACATGAATTATTTCCTGATAATATCATCCAGATTTTTTTAACAAAATAGAACTACTCGAAAAGATTCTTAGTCACTGCATCCTCGGAATGACAACGAAGCTTTATTAATTACGTTTTCAATAAATATTGCCGGATTATTTTCACAGCTGCCAATAGATAGTTATTTCTTTGGTTTTCTGAATACCATTGTATCACCGCTGGCAAAACTGTCATCTTTATTTTTTGTGTTCGTTTTTCTTTGAGGGATCGGAGCGTCAAGTGATGATTGTTTTCTGATCGGATGCCGCTGTGTTCTTGCAGCCTGACCGCCATATAAGCCTTTTCCCTGTACTGGACGTGTTTTTCTTTCCTGAGGTTTTACATAGATCATTTCTTCTTCTGCTGCTTTTGGTTTTGATATTGGCTTTTTCTTTTTACGCTCTGAGCTTGCAAAGGTTACATCACCTTCGGTGTTATTCTGCGGAGGTTTAGAACGAGTTACATACCGTGCCGGACGAGAAGGAACTCTGCGTTCCCTCGCAACATCATCTTCTTCGGTAACGTGGTTTTTAGTTGAATTATGTTTCTGACGCATTGGTGAATGAGGACGGGAGCGATGCTGCACATACATATATTCTGCATTTTGTTTTGCAGCAGAGCGCTTGGGATCAACCACAACAATATAAAAAGCAAACAATCCAATTACTGCAACATCAACTATAATAATCACAACCGTAATCAAAGCATACCCAACAGAAAACTCATGTTTGTCTTCTTTATTTTTATCAGGATCTATGTACTCGTTATATTGAGGCAGATTTTTGATATTGTCACTTGTTTTACTGTTCCTTGCAGCATATTCATCCAGATAAAGGTTATTATCACTGTAGATAATTAGTTCCGGAATCTGATTAAATGCGTTATCTTCCAAGGTTTTTGGATTTTTATAAAATACTGCCGCCGTCATATGAGGACTTTCACTGAATGACAATTCATGCAGTTTTGTATCACCGCTGAATTCTGCACGCAAAAGGTTAGTACAGCCGGCAAAAGCATCTTTTTCAATTTCACTGATGTTTTCAGGGAAAATCAGTCTTTTTATTGCCGTACACCCTTTGAATGCTGCCTCTCCTATTTTTTTAACACCGCTGCCAAAAGATACAGACGACAATTTCCGACATTCCTCAAAAGCACCTTTATTTATTACGGAAACATTTTTCGGTATTGTCAGTTCTTCCAATCCAGATTCAGCAAATGAATAACTATCGATCAGACTGAGCCGATCAGTCAAATCAATCTTTACGAGTGACTTACATCCAAAAAATGCTCTTTGTCCGATTCGTTCCACAGAAGCAGGCATATAAATATCATTAAGATTTTCACATCCTTCAAATGCCGAATTTTGGATTACGCTTACACTGCTGGGAATCATGACATTTTTAATATTCTTATTTCCTGCAAACGAATAACTGCCAATCGTTTTTACCTTATCAGGAATACTTTTAATATCTGATTCACCTATATATTTAATCAGCAGTCCATCACCCACAATTACAAAATCGCCTTTCTGTGCTTTCATCCATTTTGTATTTTCCAGTGCATATCCGCCAAAATAACGAAGATTTTTCGGTATCTGAGTTTTTTCCAGACTGGTACAATTAATAAATGCATAATCACCGATATGATCTACACTATTCGGAATTACCGCACTTTGCAGCGATGAACATTCCGAAAAGGCATATTTGCCAATTGTCTGTATTCCGTCATCAATACTGAACTGTCTGAGCGATGTACAGCCTGAAAAGGCTGATTCACCGATTGTTTTAACGGTCCCGGAAATATGCACCTTATTCAGCGAGGTACACCCCGCAAAGGCTGCCGTATCTATTACTTTAATTTTACCGGATATATCTAGTTCTTTTAGTTTTTCATTATCTTTAAACGAAGCCGCTCCGATTGAAGTGACTTCATAATGATC
>CACZPV010000335.1 GCA_902783065.1 uncultured Ruminococcus sp. | reverse complement strand
GTTCTCCGATCAGTTTATTTATCTTATCTTCATCCGTATCGGCATAGCGGGCAGAAAACACTCCTGGTCTGCCGCCGAGTGCATCTACCATCAGACCTGAGTCATCAGCAATAGAAGGCAAACCTGTTTTTTTAAGTGCGGCATCTGCTTTAAGTTCTGCATTTTCCTTAAAAGTCTGACCGGTTTCATCTACATCATCCAATGAGATACCAAGCTCTGCCGCTGTTTTGACGCTTATCCCAAGCGGTCTCAGGATTCGTTCCAGTTCTTCTGCTTTATTTTTATTTTTTGATGCAATTACAAAATTCATAGTTAGTCACTTCTTTTCTTAATATATTATTGACTGAAGATTCCCATTTTGACAATATGCGAATATAGAATATATCGTTTGAACAGCAGTCAGAAAATACTGTATGTCAGTTTCAGAGAATACACATCACGAAAAATCATTTCCTTCTCTCCACGATTTCAGCCATTCATCATCTTCATCAGACTGCGATTCTGCCGCAGATGATGTATCCGTACTCCAGTTGCGTTTTTTTGCTCTGTTTTTGCGTTCTTCACGCTTTCTTTGTCTTTCTTTTTCGGCTTCTTCTTTTGCTTTTTCTTCTTCAATCTGGTTTTTCTTCAGCGTTTCCTCATCTTGGGCAAGCGCCTGTTTTTCCGCTTCTGCTTCTGCGTCGATTTGTGCCCATATATCGGCTGTCGCAGGTTTATAAATATCTTCTTCCGGTTGTGTTTCTATTCCGGAAGATTCTTCTGCTTTTTCTGCCTCCAATGCTGATTTGTCAGCTTCTTCCTCAGCACTTGCTGCTTCCTCAATGGATGCTTCATCTGCAAAGAGTGCTTTAGCAAAATCTTCCGGTACAAACGGCTGCAAGTCGTCAATCTGTTCACCAACACCGATAAATTTAACAGGAACATCCAATTCTTCTTTGATTGCAAGTACTACGCCGCCCTTTGCTGTACCGTCAAGTTTTGTCAGCACAATGCCGGTAATACCGGCAGCAGTACGAAATTCCTTGGTCTGATTAACGGCATTCTGACCTGTTGTGGCATCAAGAACAAGCAGTACTTCTTTTGCCGCACCCGGCAGTTCACGATCTATAATACGATTAATTTTAGCAAGTTCACCCATAAGGTTCTTTTTATTATGCAGACGTCCTGCTGTATCTGCAATGATAATGTCGCTTCCTCTCGCTTTTGCCGAGGAAATAGCATCAAATACAACTGCAGCCGGATCGGAACCTTCATTCTGCTTAATAATATCTGCTCCGGAACGTTCCGCCCAGATTTCAAGCTGATCTATTGCAGCCGCACGGAAAGTATCCGCAGCTGCCAACGTAACACGCTTGCCCTCACGAACGAATTTCGCAGCAAGCTTGCCGATCGTAGTAGTTTTTCCCACGCCGTTTACACCGATAACAAGAATAACCGAGGGTTTTGTACTGACATCCAGTTCCTGCCCGCCAAGCAGCATATCGGTAACAACTTCCTCCAGCAATCTTCTGATTTCCTGGGGATTGGTAATACCTTCTTCCTTTACTCTTTTACGCAGCTCGTCACATATCTTTTCGGCAGTGTACATACCAACATCGCCCATTACAAGCAGTTCTTCCAGTTCTTCAAACAGTTCATCATCAATTTTGGTAAACGATTTCAGCATCTTGTCAATTCTGCCGAAAAGCGCATCTCTTGTTTTTTTCAGACCTTCTTTGATTTTCTCAAAAAAACCCATTCATACATTCCTCCTTAATTGCCGGTCAATCATGCCTTCATACCCAGTTTTTGTTCTATCTCGCTGACCTTAAGTTCCAGCATTTTGGAAATACCTCTGTCCTGCATAGTTACACCATACAGCACATCAGCTTCTTCCATCATGCCTCGTCTGTGCGTAATACAGATAAATTGTGTTTTATCATTCATTCTGCGCAAATATTCGGCAAAACGATAAACATTCACATCATCCAGTGCTGCTTCGATCTCATCCATCACACAGAACGGTGCGGGACGCACCTTCATGATAGCGAAATAAAGTGCAATCGCAACCAATGCTTTTTCGCCGCCCGAGAGCAGTTCGATATGTGATACAATCTTACCCGGAGGTTCTACAGAAATATCAACACCGGTTGTAAGAACATTTTCCGGATCAGACAGTGACAAAGATGCTTTTCCGCCTCCGAACAATTCAACAAAAGTTTCCGAGAAATTTTTATTAATCAAATTGAATCTGTCTATGAAAATTTCCCGCATTTGCTTTGTCAGATCATTTATCAGATGCAGCAATTCAGATTTGGATTTTTCCACATCTCCTATTTGTACGCTCATAAACTGATAACGTTCACTGACTTCCTTATATTCTTCAATTGCGGCTACGTTAATGTTTCCAAGAGATTTGATTTTTTGTTTCAATTCAGAAAGCCGTCTTTGTGCCTTGCCCTGATCCTGTACCGGCACAGCAATCTTTTCGGCTTCTCTCTTAGTCAGTTCATATTCTTCCCACAGCTTGGATGTAATATCGTCATAATTCTTTTGCAGATTCTGACGTCTTTCCTCCAGCCTTGCCAGTTCTCCGCTGACCTTTTCACGTTCATTTGTACGCTCACGTTCTTCCCGTCTGAGCTGTGCATTCCGATTATCCAGATTCATGCGCTCGCTTGCAAGACCGGAAATCTCCTCACGCATGCCTTCTGCCTGAGATGTCATTGCTTTCGCCAGTGCCTCCAGTTTTTCAGATTGCATACTAAGCTCTCTGTTTTTCTGACTCAGCATTATAATTTCCTGTTCACCCTGACGTATATGCTCGTCTGCATTGATTATGCGTTCATCTGCATTCTCTATTTCTTTTTCCGCAGCATGGATTGCATTTTCTGTATTCAGAATTTTAAGACGGATTTCCTGAAGCTTTTCACTCAATTCTTCACGTTTTTTAACCAATTCGTCCTTTGAACCTGTCAGTTCTTTTGCTTTTTCCTCATTTTCAGAAATTTCCCCACGGTACTGATCCAATTCCTTACGTGCTGCTTCCATCTGAGCAGTCAGTTCTTCTAATTTTCTGACAGAATTTTCCCGTTCAGATTTGCTTTCTTTCAATGCCTGTCTTGTGTTTTCAAGTTCTGTATTACGGCTTCTTATTTCCGCCTCAAGCTTGATTTTATCTCCTCTGGCAATATTCAGTTTATCATTAAGCGCATCCATGCCGTTTGTCAGCATTTCAAGCGTTTCAAGCTCCTTTTTGAGAAGTTCTTCGCCTTTTTCAACACGCTGCATAGTTTCCTGTGACTGTTTTTTGAGTTTTTCAATTTCGCCTGCTCTGCCGAGAAGTCCGGTGTTTTTCGACAGCGAACCACCCGTCAAAGAACCTCCGGCATTAACCACCTGACCATCCAGTGTCACCACACGGAACCGATATGAATATTGTCTGGCAATATTCACAGCTTTATCAAGATTTTCGGCAACCACAATACGTCCAAGAAGATTATTAAGGATTCCTTTGTAACAATCTTCACAGGAACAAAGCTCTGCTGCTATACCCACAAACCCTTCACAGTCATGCAGACCGCTTTCACTGAGAATCCTGCCCTTGATAGTTGACATCGGAAGGAATGTTGCACGTCCACCGTCACTGCGTTTCAGATAAGCTATTGCATTTTTTGCGTCCGTATCATTGGAAGTCACAATATTCTGCATTGCTGCACCGAGAGCGATTTCAACAGCCGTACTGTATTCAGAAGGAGTCTTAATCACTCTTGATACGGGACCATGAATACCTGTCAGGTTACCTTTTTTGGCTTCACGCATTATAATCTTTACGCTATGAGTAAAACCTTCAAGATTTTTTTCAAGATCCTCAAGCATTTTTGCCTTTCCGGAAAGCTGCTGTGATGAAAGCCGCAGTTTTTCGATTTTAGTCTTAAATTCCTCACATTTTTTTCTTTGTATGCTGATCTGTTCCTGAGCCGCAGTTTGCTCTGAAATAAATTTATTGATATTTTGTTCGCAGTCATTTACCATTTCCGCATAATCAGAGATAATATTTTCAAGTGTTTCAATCTGTGAACGTTTTGCTTTGACCGTATTTTCAACAACTTTGCTTCGCTCGGTCAGTTCACTTATAGCACTGCTTGAAGTCATAAAGCTGATTTTTGCATCAGATGCCTTTGAGCTTAGTGCAGCAAGAGCCGCATTGATTTCTGCCAGCTGATCAGCGGAATCAGTTTCACCCGTTTTCAGACGAAGCAGTTCATCGGTATACTCCCTCTGCTCGTCCATATGGGATTGCTTTTCAGCTTTAAGCAGTGCAATTTCTTCATTTTTCCGGATGATACTTTCTTTCAGTTCTTTTCCAGAATCGGCATAAGATTTGATTTCTGCTCTGACTCTTTCCGCTGTTTCTTCATTGTGACGAATATCGCTTTTCAGTACGGCTGCCTGCGAGCGCTTTTCAGCTGCCTGCTCATCATTTTCCGATATCAGTTTACGCAGTTCTTCTGTTTTCGCAATAAAGCCGTTCTGCTTTGCATATATTTCTTCACTTTCTTTTTGTATTTCTTCAAGAGCAGCTTCCGTATCACGATACTGTGCATTAGCAACGGCAAGCTTGTCTTCCTGCTCCCTGACAGCTGCGGCAGATTTATCCAGCGTTTTTAACCAAAGAGCAATTTCCAGTCCCTTTTTCTCCTCTGCATATTCAAGATATGACTTAGCCTTTTCCGACTGAATACGAAGCGGCTCCACCCGTCCTTCCAGTTCGGTCATAATATCCCGCAGCCTGACAAGATTTTCCTCTGTTCTGTCCAGACGTCTTTCTGCATCGGCTTTTTTATAGCGGAATTTGGAAATGCCGGCTGCTTCCTCAAAAATTTCTCGTCTGTCCTCGCCCTTTGTGGCAACAATACTGTCTATCTTACCCTGACCGATCATAGAATATCCGTCACGGCCAAGACCTGTATCCATAAATAGTTCATGGATATCCTGCAATCTTACGGCGGTGTTGTTGATAAGGTATTCGCTGTTTCCGGAACGGTAATATCGTCTGGTGATTGCAACATCATCTCCGTCAAACTGCAGTGTTCTGTCCGTATTGTCAAAAGAAAGAGTCACCTGTGCATAACCTGTTTTTTTACGCTGTTGGGTTCCGTTGAAAACAACATCTTCCATTTTTGAGCATCGCAGAGCCTTTGCCGATTGTTCTCCCAGCACCCAGCGTATAGCATCACTGATATTGCTTTTTCCGCTGCCGTTAGGACCGACAACTGCTGTGATTCCTTCCGTAAAATTCAGTTTTGTTTTATCAGGAAAGGTTTTAAATCCCTGAACTTCTAATGTTTTTAGCTTCAATCTATCACACCGCTTTTACTTGATAATTAAGAGAAACACTGAATCTTTTTCTTTTCAGTTCGCAAAAGAAACTATCTGCTGACAACAACCTCATATTTGCCCAGCAGACCATTTTGTTGTACTGCTGCTTTAATTCCCATCTTTTCCAAGGCTTTTATATTAGACCTTTTTTGTCCCATAAATCTTGATACGCTTTTCGGATGAACAGTAAATAAGACTTTACCGTCTGTAATCCTATTCTGTTTTAAACTCATCAATGCGTTTTCGAGCATAATCTGACTTTCGCAAAGTTCACGAAATGACGGATGAAATGCTCCTGCCGCCATACTTTCTCTCAGACTGCCGCTGTCATGCAGTCCGAGCCGGATCACTCTGATTCCTCTATCCTCAAAATATCGCAGCAGTCCTGCACATAACGGAACCGACTGCAATGTGTCAGGCGGATCATATTTTCCCTCATGATAAAGCTCATACAGTTTTGTTCCCTTCATAACAACCGTAGGATAAATCCTTACGGTTTCCGGCTTTAAGGCTGCTATCTTCTCTGCCGTACACCAGTCTTTTTCATCAGTGCTGCCGTACAGCCCCGTCATCATCTGCAGTCCCAGTGAAAAACCGTATTCCTTTATCAGCTTTGATGCCTTTTCCACATCGTCTGCTGTATGTCCCCTTTCATTAAGCATAAGAACATCGTCATCCATGCTTTGTGCGCCAAGCTCAACGGATGTAACTCCATAGCTTTCAAGAATATCAAGTATTTCATTATTGACTGCATCAGGACGGGTAGACAAACGTATACCGCTGAACTCTCCGCTTTTTACAAAAGGAAAAGCGGCAGACAGCAATTCCGTCATATATTCCCTGTCGATTGCTGTAAAGCTTCCGCCGAAAAAAGCGATCTCAGCATTACGTGTATTTGCGCCAAGGGATTTTCGTGCTGTTTCCACTGCTGAAAGAACATCACCACGATGCGGCTGAAAGCCCTGTCCGGTTATTTCTTTCTGATTGCAAAAAGAGCACTGATGAGGGCATCCGTTATGAGGAACGAAAATAGCAATATTGGAATGTTTCATCGGAACCGCTCCTGATCTGAATTTTTATCCTGCAAAAATCTGTTTATAATAGTTAATAGTTTCACAAGCCGGCAGACAACCCTGACCTGATACCATACAATCTGCGGTGTCAGTAACCCATCAGCTTAAGCGCCTCACGTGCTGCCTGCTGTTCAGCTTCTTTTTTACTTCTGCCGCCGCCCTTGCCTATAACATTGTTATTAAGGTGAACTTCCACAAAGAAATGCTTGTCATGATCGGGACCTTCTTCTCCTGTCAGAACGTACGAAAGCTTTTCTTCCGGATTTTTTTGAATAATCTCCTGCAAGGTAGTTTTGTAATCCTTAAATGCTCTTGGCTTTGGATTCCTGATCTCAGGTTCAACAAAGCGAAGCACAAATTCTCTTGCCTGTTCCATGCCGCCGTCAAGGTAAATTGAAGCGATAATCGCCTCAAAAGCATCTGCCAGAATAGATGGTCTTTCGTTGCCGTGAAGATTCTTTTCTCCTTTAGAAAGTCTGAGATAATCTCCTACTCCCAGCGCTGCTGAAAAACGGCACAGGCTTTTTTCGCAAACAAGTGAAGCTCTCAGTTTTGAAAGCTCACCCTCCGGCAGTTTAGGACAATTACGGTAAATATAATCGGACACCACAATACTAAGTATCGCATCACCAAGAAACTCCAGACGTTCGTTGCTTTTAATACCGTGCCTGACTTCGTTCGCATAGGACGAATGAGTAAGTGCATTTTCAAGATATGCTATATTTTGATACGTATAACCAATTCGCTTTTCAAGCTCTTTCATTTTTTATCCCTCGGAATCTTACCTATTTTTTCTGCAATAATATCGATTGCCCCGGTTTCGGCATAATCGGCAGCAGCTTTTACAGCTGCTGCAATTGCAATTTCATTTGCACTGCCGTGCGCCTTGAATACAGGTTTATTAACACCCATAACAACAGCTCCGCCGTAGCGGTTATAATCGAAATACTGTTTCAGCTCATACATTTCTTTTTTCATCATCAGGGCAGCAAGCTTGGTTTTAAGATTTTTGTAGAAAACACCTTTAAACATTCCTACAATTTCCTTTGCAGCCCCCTCGTACATTTTTGCAATCACGTTGCCGGTAAAGCCATCCGCCACTACTACATCGGCAGCACCGGACGGAATATCTCTTGCCTCGGTATTACCGATAAAATTGATATCATCGGTTTGCTTTAGCAACGCAAAGGCTTCATGACGAAGCGTATCTCCCTTATGATCCTCCGTACCAACATTTGCAAGAGCAACTCTGGGCTTGTTAATTCCCAGTATTTTTTCCATATACACGCTGCCCATAATCGCAAACTGCCTCAGCATTTCAGCACGGACTTCCACATTTGCACCACCGTCAATCAGCATAAACGGCCCGCCGGAAGTTGGCATAATCGGTGCAAACGCCGGTCTTTTAACACCTTTTATACGCTTGACGATCATCGTTGCACCAAGCGTTATTGCACCGCTGTTGCCGGCACTGACAAAGGCATCGCCTTTTCCTTCAGCAGTAAGTTTCAGACCTACTGCCATAGAGCTGTCTTTTTTTTCTTTCAGCACAGCACCGGGATCATCCTCCATAGATAGTTCCGTATCGGCATTATAGATTTCAAAACCGGATATATCCAATCCGTTTTCCATGGCACACTGGTTGATTTTTTCCTGATTGCCCACAAGAGCAATCTGAATATCGGGATGTTCCCTTCCGGAAATAATACATCCTTTCAAAACTGCAAGCGGCGCATTATCTCCGCCGAATGCGTCAATTATCACTTTCATATTTTTCCTCCCTGTCCGGAGATTTCGCTTATACCATAAAACAGCCGGGTTTCATCTTATCCATGCTGCACTCAGAATTATCCGAAGTACTGCAATGATCTTGCCGCATACGCTGCCGCCCGTTCCCGTTTATCACGTATATGTGTTTCAAGCGGCGGGAGTATGCCTAAATTTGCTCCCATCGGCTGAAAATCCTTTGTCTGTGCATTAGCAATATAATCAGCAAGTGCTCCCATCATAGTTTCTTTCGGCAGAATAACCGGATGTCCTCTGCTGACTCTCGCAGCGGCATTGATTCCTGCCAGAAGTCCCGATGAAGCCGACTCCATATATCCTTCCACGCCTGTCATCTGACCTGCAAAAAACAAATCAGGATCATCCTTCACAGCATAGTCTGCACCAAGTATTTTCGGAGAATCAAGAAATGTATTGCGATGCATTACACCATAGCGCACATACTCCGCATTTTTAAGAGCCGGTATCATTCCGAAAACTCGTTTTTGTTCCGAAAATTTCAGATTTGTCTGAAATCCCACAAGATTATACAGTGTTTTTTCAGAATTTTCGGTACGAAGCTGCAAGACAGCCCACGGTCTGTGTCCCGTTCTTGGATCACGCAGTCCAACAGGCTTCATCGGTCCGAAACGAAGCGTATCAAGTCCCCTGCCCGCCAGTATTTCCACAGGCATACAGCCCTCATACACTTTTGGATTCATCACATCAACATCATGTCTGGGCGCACGTTCTGCGCTGATCAGTGCGGCATGAAACGCATCATATTCTTCCTTATTCATCGGGCAGTTGATATATGCGTCATCTCCGCCCTTGTCATAGCGAGAAGCTGTAAAAGCGCTTTCCATATCTATGCTTTCTGCGGTTACAATCGGTGCTGCCGCATCAAAGAAATGCAGACTTCCTCCGCAGCGTTCAATTATCTTTTCAGCAAAAGCATCGCTTGTCAGCGGACCTGTTGCCACAATCGTTACAGCATCAGACGGAAAATCAATTATTTCCTTTTCAATAACTTTAATATTTGGATGCTCAGTCAGCTTGTTCGTTACCATCGTTGAGAAAGCATTTCTGTCCACAGCGAGAGCACCTCCGGCCGGAACAGCACACTGATCGGCACACTGCATCAACAAGCTGTCAAGTCTGCGCATTTCTTCTTTCAGAAGCCCTGCTGCACTTTCAACTCTTGCCGCTTTCAGCGAATTTGAGCAGATCAGTTCACAAAACAGATCACTGGAATGAGCAGGTGTTTTCTTCTTCGGCTTCATTTCAAATAATCTGACCTGTATTCCTCTTTGTGCAATCTGCCATGCCGCCTCGCAGCCTGCAAGACCTGCACCGAGTACATTAACATACATTTTTTCACCGCCGATATCATCAGAATCATCGTATACATGTCAAAACAGGAGAAAACTTCTGTTTTATCGTTTTTTCCTTTCATACAGCAAAAGCAAGACACTTACAGTTTATTTTACCATATCTTTCAAATGATATCAACTGAAAATACAAAAATGTTTAAAACCGGCGAGCCTCCCCTAGATGTAATTTTTTTCGTTCGTCACAGATCTCTTATGCATCGCTGCCAATTATAATTTTACACTTACATAAAAGGCAGTATCCGCTCCACCGTATAAGGTGGGGATACTGCCTTATTCCTGAATCTGTAAAGTTAACTTGATAAATTCCTTCCGGTTTCATCTTATCCAGACAGTGGTCGTGCGCAGCACACCCGAAGCCGTCCCCTACAATGCCCCTTTCCATTGGAAAGGGTGCATGGAGACGGCAAAAACGGATACTTTTCGTCATTTTACAGTTGGTTATTTATTTCTTTTGGAACTTCGTCTGTATACAAGAGTAATGATAAACAATGCTGCAGTTATTACGGATATGACAATAATAATTATATTTTCCTGACCTGTAAGAACCGAACTGAAATCCTCTGATACTGATTGTGAGGAGATTTCTTCGCTGTTCTGCAGGATTTCGGACGTTTTTGAAGAATTGCCGCTGCCGGAGTTTTCGGATGATTCATTTTTTACAGTTTGGTCGGGACTGCTTTCAACAGAAACTGAGGACTTATTGTTTATGCCTG
>CACZPV010000334.1 GCA_902783065.1 uncultured Ruminococcus sp. | reverse complement strand
GTTAACAGCAATACTGTCGCCAAGGTGTATATCTTCGGAAATTTTACCGGCTTCTATCTCCAGAACAACAGATCTGCTGCCATGTCTGATATCTCTGACAACACCGATTTCCTCAACTATCCCCGTAAACATCGTATTTCACCTTACTTTCTATCATCACATCGTCACCAAACCGGAAGATTCTGCTGTCGTACAGCTGATAAGCGTCTGAAGGATCAGATATCCCCTCTCCTTCCACAGGAGATTTTGCAATACCGCCAAAAATCTTTGGTGCAATATATGTCTGTACTTTGGACACAGCCCTTGCTTTCAGCATTGACCAATTAAGTGTTCCTCCGCCTTCCAGCAAAATACTGTCAATTTCTTTTTTTGCCAGTTCCTCCATCAATACCGAAAGATCTGTGTGTCCATTCTTTTCAGGAACATACAATATCTCACACCCAGACTCAATATAAAGCTTATATGCATCTTGTGATAAAGCAGATGTACAGATAATTGTACGGACAGAGCCTGCTGTCTGCACAATTCTGCTTTCAATGGGTGTTCTCAGATGAGTATCGCAGATGATACGAACCGGATTTCTGCCGCCATCGATACGGCAGGTTAATTCAGGATCATCTGCTATAACTGTACCTACACCTACCATTATTGACGTATATCGGTTTCTGTCAAGATGAACATTATTTCTTGAGCTTTCTCCGGTGATCCATTTAGAAAGACCGGTTTTTGCAGCAATTTTACCATCTGCTGTCATAGCATATTTCATAGTTACAAACGGTCTGCCGGTACTGATATAATGGAAAAAAATTTCATTAATTCGGCGGCACTGATTTTCCAGAATATATCCTTCGACTTCTATACCATTATCTCTTAATATCTGCATCCCCTTTCCTGCTACCAGCGGATTAGGATCTCCGGAACCAACAACTACCCGTCTTATTCCGGCTTCGATAATTGCCTGTGTACACGGCGGCTGCCGTCCTGTATGGCAGCACGGTTCCAGTGTCACATACATAACGGCTCCTTCGGTATCCTCCTGACAAACCGAGAGTGCATCCCTTTCAGCATGAAGACCTCCGCAATAATGATGATAGCCTTTAGCGATAACTGTTCCGTTTTTCACAATCACAGCACCTACCAGCGGATTTGGAGAAACCCGACCAACACCTTTCATTGCTTCATCCAGTGCCATCTTCATATATTCTTCATCATTCATCCATAAGCCCCCTTATAAAGTCAATTGAAAAAGGCTCCAAAACATTTGTTTCAGAGCCTCTTGTTGCAGTAAAATCTTCTTTTATCCGGACTATACCGTCGGCTTCGGAATCACACCGAATCATGCGCAGCAGCGCTCGTGGGCTTTACCACCGGTGGGGAATCACACCCCGCCCTGAAGACAAATTCAATTGTATCTGACATTTCAGCCTTTGCATTTCTTTCTGCAATAACAAAAGCAGCAATTCCATAAGATCAAAACAATACAGAAAACTGTACGGTTACTCACCTACTAATAAATATAACACATCAAACCTATGTGTCAAGAGATATATGAAAAATATTTCCGAAAATTTATTTCTCTGTAAAACATCAATTACTGACACACACAGGCAGTTTCAGAAAAAGCAAGACTTTTACATTTCAAACGGTACAAAAGAAGCATATTGCAGAAATCACCTTAACTTATTCACCGCTTTGAAATCTTTTAATTTCTTCTTCTCTCTGTTCCATTTTCAGTATACGCTTTTCGCCTTCTTCTGCAAGAGATTTAAACTCCTGTATGGTAAGCTGCATCTGCGGCAGTGCTTTATGTTTATATTCGGTTACAGCGTCAAGCGCATCAAAAGTATCAGCAAAGGCGCTTTTTAGTGTATCAACAGAGATATTTGTTTCCATTGCCTGTTTCTGAATCTCGGCGCCCTGTTCTTTAAGCATTCTGGCAGTAGCACCGATCAGCTTATTGGTTGCTTCATTAACAGCATTAACCTTTTCCAATACAATTTTCTGATTGTAAAGTGCGCTTGCAACAGTAACGGCAATTCTGAGAGCAGATACTGTAACATTTTCTGCTCTTTCAACGGCACGAATCAATTCCTTATTATTCCGCCGTACGATCTCCATTGCAATAATTCCCTGCATATTGACTGCCTGCATCTGTTGAAGATCCATCACCTTTTGTCTAAGTGGGAAAAGAACTTCTTCTTCTATAAACTTAATTCTTTCCTCATCAACATTTTCCACTTTAGCCTTTTCCACTGCTGCACTGACGGATTCATCCATCTGTGTTCCAAGTTCAATCTGCTGACTAAGCTTTTTGGTAAGATCACGCAGTGCCAGCTGTTCAATTTCCAGTGTTGTATTATCGTTTTTAAGAGTTGCCTTACCCTTAGCCAATCCATCTATAGTGTCAGCGATAATATCATCTGCTTTTTCAAATTTCGCAAAATAGGTTTTGATCGGATTAAACAGCTTGCTCAGACCATTTCTCTTTGTAAAATCAATTCCCGACGGATCCAGATCCTTCATTTGAACCTGAAGCTTTGACAATCCTGATACCACTTCACCGTTTTCACCGCCCATTTTACTGAGTTCCACCAGACGAACGTTAAGCAATTCATTCTTTTTTGTTGATTTTTCCACCAGATCATTACCGAAGGTATCGATTGAATTAACAATCTCCCTTCTTTGCTGCAGTGATCCAAGATCAAAGTCGAACAATTCCTGTGTATTGCTGTCAGCCGCCTTTTCGACCTTAACCTGTACTTCAGGAGCAGGCTTTACCTCCTCCTTGATTTCTTCTTTTACTTCTTCCATATCAGGAAGATCCATTGAAAATCCCATAGTATATGTACCTCCTTATACTAAATTAT
>CACZPV010000333.1 GCA_902783065.1 uncultured Ruminococcus sp. | reverse complement strand
TGCGATTCACTGACTTTAACTTTTTTATCAAACTTTCAACTTGTAACTGCTTCATTTCAATAAAACGGGTTTTAATCTGTTCAGGCGGTATGCGTGCGCAGCACGCATACCGCCGTCCCTTAATTTCTCCCCTTCCCAAAGAGAAGTGGGACGGAGGGATGGGCAGAATTTTAGCAGGTATTAGTATTATGCAGCACTCCTTTATCCATGCGGTATACATTATCTGTATAAAGTAAAGCTTCTTTTTCATGCGTCACCATGAGAACAGATGCTCCGTGATCAGCATACTGCCGCAAAAGCTTCAATACAAAACCTGTGGTATCATCATCCAGATCGCCTGTCGGCTCATCAGCAACAATAATGTCAGGAGAATTAATCAGTGCACGGGCAATGGACATACGCCTTAATTCTCCGCCAGATAATTCATTGGAATATACTTCATACAATTCCGAAATTCCTACGGCTTCAAGAAGATTGAGCGCATCCTCTTTCTTAGCTTCTGCATCACCGTACATTGCTGCCGGTAAAAGAACATTTTCCAGTACAGTTAGATTTTGAAGCCCTGTATTCCCCTGAGGAATAATACCGATATGACGGTTCCGCAGCAATGAACGTTCCTTGTCATCAAGTTCGTAAAAGTCCTGATTTCCTAACAGCACTTTTCCTTCTGAAGGTGTCAGCAGCCCACAAAGCATATTGGAAAAAGTTGTTTTTCCGCTGCCTGATCTGCCAATAATTCCCGTGACGCTTCCTTCCTCCAAAATAAAATCAGTTCTTTCAACAGCATTAAAAAAATTTGTATTTCTGCCTTTTCTATAAAATGTTCTGCTGATTCCATATGCCTGTAGCTTCATTTATACATCCTCCCTGAGCAGTAACCCTGTTTCGTTTTTTGTTATCCTCGCAGCAGACCATAATGCGGTCATCTGTCCTGCCAGTACGGAGAATATGACAGCCGCCAGACCGGTCATGGTTGTCAGCGTCACATCAGGTGTCAGAAACGGAAGTCCTAAAGCACTTCGAATTATATCGGCAAACGGAAAAGCTGTCAGCAATCCTATTATCAGACCTGTACCGGAACCAATCAGACTTATAATAAATGCTTCGGCTTGCATTATAAGGAAAAGCATTTTTCCGGAAGCCCCCATTATTCTCAGCACGGCAAATTCCTTTTTGCGTTCATTAGCAAGCAGGCAATATACTGTAATAAGAATCATTACTGCTAACAGCCATACTATACCTACTAAAAATCCAATGATTCCGGAAACACTTCCGAGTCCTTCTGATATATCAGACAACATGCTTCTTGCTGATACCGCTTCTACTTTTGTAATGTGAATATTTATATCGTCTGTTATATCGCTTATTTCATACCCGTCACTGACTTTAATAAGGACGGCAGAAGCTGCCGTACGGATATTGACTCCTTTGAAAGTTTCTGATGCCAGTATATCAGCAGCATTTTCAGCCATCTGATGAATGGTATTCATATTGGTATAAACAGCATTGTCGAGCCCTGTACCAGTTTTACCGAGCTGAGCTGCAACATGATAATCCTGACCGTAAAATTTTACGGTTTTATCAGAAGGAATATTAATATCAGCACCAACTACAATATCTCCGTCTGATACAGTTCCTGAATAGCTTTCTTTTATCCATGGCATAACAGAAAAATCTGTATCAGGGTCAAACCCGATAATCTGTACTCTTGAAGAACAACAGCTTGCCTTTGCTGATGTCAGGAAAAATTGCTTTGCTGAAATTTCAATACCTTCGATATTACTGAGTTTTTCCAGATCCTTTTCTGAAATATAATAATTGCCCGTGATCCCTTGTAAAAGTATATCGTCAACTGTACCATGTCCCTTAGCAGAAGAAGGTATTACTACAATATCTGCCCCCAGTCTAGCCTGATAAGAAGATAAACCGTTTTGCAGACTGATTACAGTAAAACCTCCTGCAAACAATGTAAAAGACAAAAGCATTACCAGTACTGCTGTCGCAGCTGCGCGAAAAGGTTTTCTTCTTATATTTTTTAAAGAAATATCAAAGGCAAATTTCATACTTTTTTCTCCATTTCGGGTCTTTTATGTTTTTTCCCGTTACTGTGTGAAGCATACAGAATAATATCAGCAATTGCTGACAACATCATTACAACCATAAAAACAGCAGTTAATACTGCCGTATGACTGCGACAGTTCATTTCAGACATTTTACAAAGATCAATGATCATTCCGGGGACGCAAAAGGTAAGTACGTAAACTGCACAAAGTGTAATATCTGTGCCGATTTTAATTCTATCGTCCGGAATAAGCAAATGTACTACAGACATAATCACAAGAAGAATTGAAATTCCTTTCAGCATCTCTCCCGCCCAATGACAGCTCATAAAACCACTTTCCATAGGTTCACAAACAGGAAACCACACCCGTATACCAATCAGATACAGTACCGATATAAGTACTGAAAATATATCGGTAAATCCAAACCTGATTCTTTCCTTATCAATAATCATTTTTTCTTTCCTCTTTTCCACACTGCAAGTGCATTAGCATTCACAAGCATTTTTTCTGTATCAATTTTTCTCGGACATACATCACGGCAGGCTAATGATTTTCCACAGCCTGCAAAGGTATGTCTGACATAAAGCTTTGCAATTTCCCTGTATTGCGCTTCATTCATCTCCGTTAACAAACGCATGGTAACCGGAACTGTTGACATTCCGAAAAATTTTCCTCCTACATAAAAATTCGGGCAAATCTCCAGACAACACCCGCACTGAATACATTCAGAAGATTCATATGCCATTTCCTGCGAATGATCATTCAGATCAGCTTCTTCTCTCAGCCACAATCCAAGCGTTTTCAGGTTTTCGTAAAGTATACTTCGATCAACTACAAGATCACTGATCACAGGAAATTTCCTGAGCGGTTCCACCATAACTGTATTTTTCTTACACTTTGATAGCAGCGCTTCACATGCAAGCTGCGGTCTGCCGTTAATTACCATAGCACACGCACCGCATTTTTTTTGCAGACAGCTGCATTCCCATTCAATCGGCGCTGACAATTTTCCCTCGGTATCCTTCAGTTCTTTTCTGCCGTTTAGTGCCATAAGCGCCGTTGCAACCGTATCTGCTTCACTTTCTGAAGTATAGGCAAAACTCTGCTTATAGCTTTGATCTGATTCTCGTTTTTTCCTCTGTATGGTAAGAATATATTCCATCTTATTTTCTCTCCCACTCATCGGCCGTCAAAAAGCGTAAATATCGTTTGCCGTTCTCATATCTTACTGTCGTAAGCTTCTGGTATTCAGGATTCATTTCCGGAAAATCGATCCGGTAATGAGCACCGCGGCTCTCTTTTCGTGCAAGTGCTGATTCGATCATCGCAAGACCAAGATTAGTACGAATACGATCTATACGGCTGATATCCTGTGAATGATACAATTCTTCAAGTCGAGAACGGGTTTCCTCCATAGTAT
>CACZPV010000332.1 GCA_902783065.1 uncultured Ruminococcus sp. | reverse complement strand
TTTGAAACAGAGGGAATATAGGTATCTATGCCAATGCCTGAAGTCATAGCAAACACAAGTCCTACTGCAGCTGCGGTTGTACATAAATATGCAATAAAAGACGGAATAAATTTCCCCTTGATTCCTCTTGAAAATATCAGATGAAGTATAAAGAAGGCTGCAAATCCGATAACAATATACCAGAAAGCAAATGCAAACATGTTTGAAAAACCGGATTCTAAAGATGAAGCAGTAATTACTCCCGCAAAACCTCCGGCAAGAACAGACATTCCGATCTTGATAACAACAGGCAGCCATTTTATGTTAAATTCATTCTGAGCTGTTTCTGCTTTGCGTGTTTTTGCAGCATAATTTCCAAGTAATATGATTACTGCTGTGAAAACAATACTCCACACAATGGTAACCCATAACGCTGATGTCTGAGCGTAAATGATATAAGCATCAAGGAAGTAGCAGAATCCCATAGGAGCTAACAATGTCATAACAGGAGTGTTAAAAAAGTATTCAAAAGAAGAAACACCTGGTATCATTGAAGAAGCAATACCCCAGAATATTGTTACAACACCCATGTATATAGCGTTTGCTCCGAAAGTTATAATACAAGAGTCACGCGGAGTACCGCAGCAATAGGAAATTAGTGCGGTAAAACCGTATACGGCAGCAATGCTGATAAGTCCGAATAGTATCAGAATGAAATCAATCAGGAAGTAATCAAGTGAACGGCAGGTAAATCCCATTACACACAAAGAACCCACAGCAAATGGTATTGTCACAGCGGTAATGCCGCCCAGAAGGTGAGAAAAGTAAAGAGTGCTTCTTGTTGATGGAATTGCACCGAACATATCTGTGCTCCGCTTGTTATGCAGGAAAGAAAATGTATGCAAAGCAGATATTACTGATAATAATACTGCGCCTGTCTGAGCAATTATAATTGATGAATAGCCTAACGTTCCACTAGCTCTTATCCAAATTTCTTCATTAGTTCTTATAGTGACTTCCTGTGTCATAATATAAAGATCTATTACAATTCCTATTACCATCATGACAGAAAATACTATCATAATGGTTCTGTTTCTTGCAAAAGCCCATTTGTAAAGCTTTGCGAAGTTTTTATTTTTCGAGGATATTGTTGATATCATAGCCTACCGCCTCCATTTCACTGATAAATACTTCCTCAAGTGTCAGAGGAAGCATTTCCATATATACAGGGTTTTGCGCCCGGATCGTGTCCTCGATGAACTGACCGTTACCTTTTATAGTGAATAACATCATCTTGCCTTGTCTTTTGATATTAACAATATCAAGATCTTTAAACACGCCCTCGCCAAGCTCATTTTCAAATACAGCCTGAATACGGTGTATTCCCAGTTTTGCTTCATCAAGATCTTTTTCCATGACAACTCCGCCTTTGTGAATAAGACCTATATGGTCACACACATCTTCAAGTTCTCTTAGATTATGAGAAGCAATTATTACGGTTGCAGAGTTTTCGGCCACAAGTTCCATGATAAGCTTTTTTATAAGCTGACGTACCACAGGATCAAGCCCGTCAAAAATTTCGTCGAGCAATATGTATTTAGGACAAACAGACAGTGCAATCATAAGTGCAGCCTGGCGCTGCATACCTTTAGACATATTAACAATTCGGTTTTTTGTGCCAATAGGGAAAATAGTGCACATCTTTTTGAATTTTTCCTCATTCCAGGTAGGATAAAGATTCCTGTAAAAATCCGCAAGACTGTCCACAGTTGAATTATTGTAAAAATAAGGATAGTCTGAAATAAAAAAGCATTTTTCCTTAACCAACGGGTTTTCATAAGTGCTTTCCCCGTCTATTTCCGCAGTGCCTTCGTCAGGTTTGAATACACCCGAAATTATCCTCAGAAGGGTGGATTTACCGGAACCGTTTGAACCGATAAGACCAAAAACGGAACCCTCAGGAACTGTAAAAGACAAATTTTCAAGTGCAGTTTTATCTCCGAATTTTTTTGTAATATTCTTGATTTCAAGCATTACTTTTTGTCACCTCCGCTGTAAATCTCGTCAGTCACCTTGATTATATCATCATACCTGATACCAAGGTTGCATGCTGTTTTTAGTTCTTTTTTCAGGCTGTTCATTGTATTTTCCTTCAATCCGGCAAGTTTATCCGAACTATCAGAAACGAAAGAGCCTTTACCGACTGATGAGTATATATATCCGTTTTGCTCCAATAGCTGATACGCTTTGGAAACCGTATTAGGATTGATTCCGAGTGTTGTTGCAAGCTCTCTTACAGTAGCAAGTTTTTC
>CACZPV010000331.1 GCA_902783065.1 uncultured Ruminococcus sp. | reverse complement strand
GAAAGTCAAAAAGTAGTCGTTTCCGACGCTCAGGCGAAGAAAATAACGGATTACAGTGTAGAAAAATTGTAAAACACATTAAATAAAAAAATGCATGTATAAAAGAATTTCAGACTTTTGCAATCGACTATGATAATATTGGTATAAGGAGCAGGAAGATTGGCAAAGCCGCACACAAAGCTGCTTAAGGCTTATTTTAAGCTTCATAAAACAGTTTATTCAGTGTTTACTTATGTCAGTAAAAAATATATAAGTGAATTATTTTAAATTATCAAGAAAAATGTTCTGTAATTCCTTGCAAAACAGACAAAAATATAGTAGAATAATAATAAGAATTTTCATATCGGCTGCCGTCGTATATGTTTATATTCATCCAGGCAGGTGCAATAAGATATGTATAAAGTTTTGTTCCGCCTGCGAAACCTCAGCCAGCTGTAAAATGGCAAAGGTTTTGTGCCGCCCGATAAGTCAAAGAAGCAGTCGTTTTTGATGCTGAAAGCTGAGAAAATGACGGATGTCAGCGGAGATAAGATTTATATGAATTATCTTTTAATCCGCATAAACAAATGCTTTAATGAGTTTTACAATTGCCTGAAAAAAGCAAAACTAAGGAGGATTATTTTATGTCTGTTACTTTAAGTGATAAGCATTTGAAAGAATTTATCAGTGAGGAGGAATATACTGCCATTGCGCCGCAGATTGCTGCTTCGCATGAACTGCTGCACAGTAAGACAGGACTTGGCAATGATTTTACCGGTTGGGTCGATCTTCCTGTAGATTACGATAAAGAAGAATTTGCAAGAATAAAAAAAGCTGCCGAAAAGATCAAGGGTAATACGGAAGTTTTTGTTGTTATAGGTATCGGAGGTTCTTATCTGGGTGCAAGAGCAGCAATTGAGTTCCTGAAATCACCTAACTATAATGCGTTGAAAAAAGATACGCCTGATATTTATTTTACAGGTAATTCTATCAGCTCTACTGCACTTTCTGAGCTTCTCCAGATCTGTGAGGGCAAGGATGTATCTATAAATATGATTTCTAAATCCGGTACAACAACAGAGCCGGCTATTGCATTCAGAGTATTCAGAGAGCTTCTCGAAAAGAAATATGGTAAGGAAGGCGCAAAAGAAAGAATTTTCTGTACAACTGATAAGGCAAAGGGTACGCTGAAACAGCTTGCAGACCGTGAGGGATACGAAACATTTGTGGTTCCGGATGATGTCGGAGGACGTTTTAGTGTGCTGACAGCAGTAGGTCTTCTTCCGATTGCAGTTTCCGGAGCGGATATAGATGCATTGATGAGCGGCGCAGCTAAAGCAAGAGAAGAACTGATGAGTACTGATCTGAATGAGAACGATTGCTATAAATATGCAGCAGCCAGAAATATCCTTTACAGAAAGGGCAAGAGTATAGAACTTCTTGTAAGCTATGAGCCGTCATTCACAATGATGAACGAATGGTGGAAACAGCTTTTCGGAGAAAGCGAAGGCAAAGATCAGAAAGGACTTTTCCCGGCAAGCGTTGTATTCTCGACAGATCTTCATTCCATGGGACAGTTTATTCAAGACGGAACCAGAACCATGTTTGAAACAGTTGTGCAGATTGAAAAGCCTAAATATGAGATCACACTTGGTACCGATCCTGAAAATGTAGATGGGCTGAATTTCCTGTCTGGAAAAACGGTAGATTTTGTTAATAAGAAAGCATTTGAGGGTACAGTACTTGCTCATACTGACGGTAAGGTTCCTAATGTAGTACTGACAATAGAGAATACCAGCGAAAGCGAACTTGGTTATCTGATTTATTTCTTTGAAAAGGCTTGTGCAGTCAGCGGATATACTTTGGGCATTAATCCGTTCAACCAGCCTGGTGTAGAAAGCTATAAAAAGAATATGTTTGCTCTTCTTGGCAAACCCGGATATGAGGATCAGAAAGAGGCTCTTGAAGCAAGATTGAAATAATTGCGGAGCGAATTTGATCATTGTGTAAGTGTAAAATTATAATTGGCAGTGGTGCATTATATCTATGATGGGCGGCGTGCCGCCAGCGTGACGCTGGACCCTCAATAATACCCGCAGCAATTTAGGCTAAAACAAATTCATCAGTCGTCTGCTATTGTTGATTCAATATTTTGTCGTTTACTATTGTTTCGGTTTTTTTAGGAAGGGGGTCTGGGGGAAATACGGCGGCTCGCCGGTCGGTATAAATATTTGATAAAACGGTTGACAGTTGGTCAAATATAATATAAAATAGATATAGCAAATTGATTTTTTATGCAAAGGATAAACCGCTTGCGCGGCGATAACTTTCAAGGAGGCAAAAATTATGGTTAAACTTATTGTCGGTAAAAAAGGTACAGGAAAAACAAAGAAGCTTATTTCTCTTGCAAATGAAGCAGTAGAAGCTTCTAACGGAAATGTAGTTGTAATAGAAAAAGGCTCCAAACTTACCTATGACGTTACACATAAAGCACGTCTGATAGACGCAGAGCAGTATGCTGTAAAAGGATATGATATATTCTTTGGTTTTCTCAGCGGACTCTGCGCAGGTAACTACGATGTTACTGATGTGCTTGTAGATTCTACATTCAAGATTGGCGGACAGAATATTGATGAATTTTCCTCATTTATCGAAAAGATCAATACATTGGCTGCTAAAACCGATACACAGTTTACATTCCTTGTATCTGCCGATGAAAGTGAACTTCCCGAAAGCCTTGCAGCAGTATCGGAGAAGGTTTGATTAACAGTTACAGACAGATAAATGTGTGAATCACCGGTATGAGGAAGATAAGATTCTTCCTCATACTTTTTTTATTGTAAAAATATCGTAAAAACCGGACTTTTTTAAAAAAAGATATTGACAAAAAGAATGAAAATAATTATAATAATGTATGGCGTGTTGACATCGGAGATGTGATTCTCCGGCAGAAAGCAGTAAGTTGAGGTGAAAGTATGATTCTTGAGCTAAAGAAGGTATTTCTTAGTGAGAATGAACGTATTTCTGTTTCAACTGATCTTGATATGTCATCGGAATCTTCGGAAAACGGAAGTTTTCCTGAACCGGTGAGGGCACAGATTAATGTAGCTAATCATGCCGGGGTGGTTGTACTGGAAGCGGATGTAAGCTTTACGTATTGTTACCGCTGTGCAAGATGCTGCGAAGCTTTTAAAAAAGAACTCGCCTACAGGTTTAGTCATATTCTCGTTGTTTCGTCCGTTGAGGATGATGACAGCGATTATATTGAAGCACCGGACTATATGCTCGATACTGATGCTTTGCTCAGAGATGATATTCTTTTGGAGCTTCCGTCAAAGTTCCT
>CACZPV010000330.1 GCA_902783065.1 uncultured Ruminococcus sp. | reverse complement strand
CCACCCGTGCAGAAACAACTGATGTTGCAAATGCTATCTATGACGGTACAAGTGTTATCATGCTTTCAGGTGAAACCGCTGCCGGTGCATATCCGGTTGAAGCTGTCCGCACTATGGCTGATATCGCACTGGCTACTGAGGAAAACATCAACTATATTGACAGATTCAAAAAGCTTGATATCCATGAGCGGCCGGATGTCACATCTGCAATTTCCCATGCCAGCTGCACAACAGCCCATGATCTCGGTGCAAGCGCTATCATTACTGTATCAAAAAGCGGTATGACATCCCGTATGCTCTCGAAATACCGCCCCGAATGTCCGATCATCAGCGGCACACCCAGTGAAAAGGTCTATCGCCAGACCAATATGTCATGGGGCGTTTATCCGATAATGATTGAGGAAAAGAATAATACCGATGAACTTATCGAGCACGTTATTGATGTTGCTCAGAAGAAATCACTCCTGAAAAACGGTGATCTTGTTGTGATCACAGCCGGAGTTCCCCTCGGTGTTTCCGGTACAACAAACCTTATGAAGGTCCATCTTGTCGGAAATATACTTTGCAGCGGCACAACGATCATTAATGATCTTTCTGCTCACGGTCATCTGGTCGTCTGCCACAGCGATGAAGAGGCTCTTAAAAACTGCGGCGAAGGCGAAATACTTGTAATAAAGGAAACCAATAATTCCCTCCTCCCCGTTATGAGAAAATGCGCCGGAATAATCACTGAGCTTGACGGTGCCGACAGTCATGCAGCAATTGTCGGACTTGCTTTGAACAAGCCTGTTATCGTCGGTGCAAAAAACGCCACACTTCTTCTCAAAACAGGTACAAATGTCAATATTTTCTCCGGCAAAAGCGTCGTTACAACCGCTACCACAAAGGTGTGACATATCCTTTCAGCATCAATAATTCTGACGTTTTTATTTCAAAGAAATAACGAAGCACATCATCAATGGTTCTGAAATACCATGATGATGTGCTTCTTTTCAGCTGTATGTGTTCTGCTATACAGCGGGTTCATACTGTTTCAGACGATTTTCCTTACACCGGGAATTTTCTTCATAATGCTGACGATGATATAGCATACTATCAGATTTGCAATAACAATCGGTATGGCAGAAAAACCACTCAGTACAGTGAAAGGATTGATTTTTATTAGTTTATACGCAACATTGACGAATAACATATGCAGCAGATAAATGCCAAACGATTTGTCTGCTATTTCCAGCACGATCTTTTCAAACCACCCATGAAGATGTATCTGATAAAGAAGCCGGAAAAGAGAAACCGACTGAACGACAACAAGTACAGAACTATAGCCAAACAGTGAATCCAGCTTAACGCCAAAGCAATACTGTACTAATGTCAGAGCAACTAACAATACAGTACTGATACATAAAACAGCCGCAGCCTTCAGCTTGCTAAGATTAAAAAGCTTTCTGTTAAAGGCCTCTCCCATCAGGAACCAGAATGGATAAATTGTGGAAACATGGCAATAGAATCCCAATGTAAATCCAAATAATTCTGTCAGACTGAATATGGAATTAAACACCAGAAGAACAATAAGAATATATTTCAATTCCTTATCCGTTACATGGTCAGAAATCGCCTTATAGACAGGGAGAAGAAGATAAATGCCGATAAGACAATAAATATACCACATATGTGCCCAGGTGTTTCCTGACAGAACATTGAGAAAAGCCTGCCATATGTCTGAAATACGAACAGTTTTAGACTTAAAAAACAACTCAAGCCATGCATACCCAAATCCAAACGTAAACAATACGATTATCATTCTCAGAACATATTTTCTGAATATTTTTTCGATAGTAATTTTCCTGTCATGATTTAACAGCAAATAGCCGGATATCATCAGAAAGCAGGGCACAGCCCACCACATCAGGTTTCTGACACACCAGTAAACATTTATCATCACATCCGGTGCGGTGTCTCCGAACAAAAGACCCGAGGAATTGAATGTGTGAATTATCACAACCGCTATAGCGGAAATTGCCCTGATATATTCGATCTGAACGTTTTTTTCCTTCAT
>CACZPV010000329.1 GCA_902783065.1 uncultured Ruminococcus sp. | reverse complement strand
TAAAAACGGAGAAAAATCAGTTGTTTATAATCAAAAAAGTCGGCTGTTTATGCACATTTATGGCATTTTGCAATTGGCTATAATGACAATAAATAAAGGAGAGCTGTTTGCATTGTTGGGAGTTAACGGCGCAGGAAAGACGACCACTATTAAAATGCTGACAACATTGATTCAGCCGACATCTGGAAGTGCAGTTATTAACGGATTCGATCTGAAAACGAACAGAGCAGAAATCAGACAGATAACAAATGTTTCTCCCCAGGAAACTGCGGTAGCGTCAAAACTCAGTGTCAGAGAAAATCTGGAATTTATTGCAAAAGTTTACGGTGCTAACGGAAAGAAAGCAAAGGAAAAAGCTGATTTAATGATAGAACAATTTGATATGTCAGAGGTTATCAGACAAAAGGCAGGTACTCTTTCCGGCGGATGGCAGAGAAGACTCAGTATTGCAATGGCATTGATTACCGATCCGAAAATACTGTTTCTTGATGAGCCGACACTTGGATTGGATGTACTTGCAAGAAGAGAACTCTGGCAGATAATTTCAAAACTTAAGGGAAAAGTAACCGTGATACTGACAACGCATTATCTGGAGGAAGCGGAGGCACTTTCCGATCATATTGCAATAATGGCGAAAGGAAACCTCAAGGCAGCAGGAACAGTACAGGAATTACTTAAGAAGTCAGAAACAGATAAATTTGAAGATGCATTTATCAAAATAGCAGGGGAGAGTGTAAAATGAATGCCATAAATTTTGCTTCACGAAATACCAAAGAAATACTCAGAGATCCGATTACTCTGTTTTTCAGTCTTGGTTTTCCTCTTATTTTGTTGTTGCTTTTATCAGCTATCAACAGCAGCCTTCCGCCGGAAGCAG
This sequence comes from uncultured Ruminococcus sp., assembly GCA_902783065.1. GTDB lineage: Bacteria > Bacillota > Clostridia > Oscillospirales > Acutalibacteraceae > UBA1213. The sequence goes on along the minus strand of CACZPV010000329.1, from coordinate 5,878 downwards.
CTGAGTCAATGACGCTTTTTAAAATTGAAAATCTGGCAGCGGGTATATCAGTATTTGGCTTAAGCTTTTTGTCGCTTTTTTCGTCAATGCTTATTGCTAAGGACAGAACAACAGGATTTATGATGCGGTTGTTTACTTCTCCGTTAAAATCATCAGATTTTATGTTGGGTTATACGATTCCTATGCTGCCAATGGCGATTATACAAAGCGCCGTATGTTATATCGCTTCCATATTTCTGGGATTGACATTTGGTGTCAACGAATTGCTGGCACTGGCAGTAAATATTCCGATGGCGGTTGTTTTTATTGCGCTTGGTCTGCTGTTCGGAACCATCCTGAATGAAAAGGCAGTTGGCGGTATATGTGGCGCATTGCTTACTAATATTTCAGCGTGGTTTTCTGATATATGGTTTGATGTAGGTATGGTCGGCGGATGGTTTGAAGATTTTGCCAATCTGCTGCCGTTTATTCACGGTGTCAAAGCAGCCCGTGCAGCTGTTCAGGGAGATTATGCATCAATTATGCCCGAACTTTGGTGGGTAATCGGATATGCGGTTGTCTTTCTGGGAGCAGCAATTGCTGTGTTCTCTGTTAAAACCAAAAATATAAAGTAGCTTACTCAAACTTTCCATACTAAAAATTCTGATTTTTTTCGGGAATGGTGCAAAGCGTCACAAGAAAACGCTTAAGGATTAGAGATAAATTATAATACGTTATTTTTGCTGAAAAATTGATATGACTGTTGTATTTTCGTGTTAAATGATGTACAACAGTCATTTTTTTATAAAAACAAGTGAAACACCGAATAAATAGTATTAGTACTTTTTGGTAAGAACACTTTTGTTATTTTTATAATTAATAAGTTTTTTTTAAAAATAATGAAACAGTTATTGGTTTTCATGTGTTATATTAATGAAAACGCTTCTGATACAGTTTATATTATCAGTTAACTAAATATCATCGGATGGAAAAGAAAAAAAGAAGCAGGTGAATAAATGATTACAAAAGAAACAGCCGAAAAGCTTAAAAATGGTGATGAATCTGCATTGGACGAAATAATCACAAAAATGACACCGATCATTTCTGGTATTATTTATAATATTTCAAGAGGCAGTTTATCGTCTGCTGATATCGAAGAAATTACAGCAGATACATTTATCACACTTTGGTATGGTCGTGATAAAATTATTTCCGAACGTATTGAGGGATACATTTGCACAATTGCAAAAAATAAAACAAAAAACAAAATCCGTGATACAAAATTCCGACAGGCAATTGATATTGAAGAGGTAGTAGTCGAAGATGATATGATAGTTTCTGGTAAAATAGAAACAGAAGATGCAGAGAGAGCTTTGAATCATGCGCTTGATGAACTTGGAGAACCCGATAGAGAGATAATTCTCCGATATTTCTTTTATTACCAGACATCAAGTAAAATCGGTACAGAGCTTGGAATGAATCCGCAGACAGTAAGAACCAAAATAAAAAGATCAAAGGAAAAGCTTAAAAAGCTGCTTGTAGAAAGGGGTTTTATAAGATGAAAAAGAGAAATATTTTTGACACAATCGGTACACTTCCTGAAAACATTGATATTTCATCAGAAGATAATTCAGTTAATGTTGAAAATATACGTGGAAAAGTATTTGATAAGATACACAGTACTAAAAAGAAAACAAAAAAGCCTATGAAAAAAAGATTTGCAATTACTTTGATAGCAGCAGCATTAACAGTTGCAATTCTCGGTACCGTAACGGCTGGGGCAATGGGAAGCTTTAATACAGCTATCGGAGAGCATTTTGCAGGGGAAACATTGGACGGTGTATACTCAGGCGGAGATGTCAATATTCAGACTGCGGAAGGAATCGATGCTGAATTGATGGGAGTGGCAGGTGATAATAACAGCGCAATGGGTCTTATCAGACTGAGAAAATCTGACGGATCGGATTTCGTGAGTAATTATAATGAATCGATTGTTGTAAACAATGATGCTGTAGACTGTGTTCTGAATAAGAATCTGGATCTGGAAAATATAGATGTAAAAGAACTTTCAAAGAAAATTGAAGAAGCTGATGACACGACATCTGATATATACCCGCTTGTATTTATAGGTCAATTCTCACGAGAAAACGATGCTGAAGATGAAGCATATATGGAAGTACCTTATTTCAAACAGCTACAGAACAGAGATTACTGGTTTAAGATAAAATATCCATTTAATCCAGGAAGTGAAAGATTACCTTTGTATGATGATTATAAGATCACAGATAATAAAAGTATCAGCTGTTATTATATGTTCAATTTCGGATATGGTATTAATACAGGAGGAATCAAGTTTGATCCGAAAGGAGAAATGGCTCATATTTCTAATAACAAAATTTATGTTTATGAGATTGAAAAGGTTTTATATAACGGGTATATAGTTGAAGTTTTAAATGATCCTGAATTGATGCTGAATATTCTGAAAGAAAATGCATCAGATATTAATGGAATGAAAGAAGATCAGGTGATGACTTATGATTTTGTATCATGCCGCTGGATGATTGCAACTAAAAAAGTAATTAATATTGATCTCAATGCCTCTTTCAGAATGAATTACAAGGATTCCGTTGTTGATATGCCTGCAACAGATAGTGTTCTTAGTTATGACAACATAAAGTATACAGTAGAATCAATACACTGCGGACCATTTGTTACCACGTTCAGTATTAAGCTCAATAATAAAATAGAAAAGTATGATATTACTGAAGAACAGGATTTTGATAAAGTATATTATAGTAATTATCAAAATGAATGGCTGAGCAGATTTGGCATTGAATCCGATATAAAAGTGAATCTGAAAAACGGAAAAACCGTCAAAGCAGCAATTGATTCTGTTGAACACCTTTCAGAATCGGAAGAAAACGATGGTACTATCAATTGTATGCTGGGATATTTTGATAATGACGGAATATCATGGATTACAATTAACCCTCAGGAGATTTCATCAATAGAAATCGGAGGACAAAAGATCACTGCTGAATAAAAGGAAATAAAAAAAGTCGATGAGCTAAATTCATCGACTTTTTCATTTTAATTTTAATAAAAATCCGTTAAATTCAGTATTGATGATAGATAAAGTACATAGAGGACCGCAGGCGTGCTGCGCACGTCCACAGTATGGATAAGATGAAACGGCAGTTGTTTTGATGTTAAAAATGATAATAGTATTATACCACGAAGCCTCCGTTTACGCCCAATACCTGACCTGTGATAAATGAGGAACTGTCAGACGCAAAAAATAAGGCTGCTCTGGCAATATCTTCAGGTGTACCAAGTGTACCTGTTGGTGTTTCTTCTTTCAAAGATTTAAAATCCTCTTCGCTCAGATGAGAAGTCATATCTGTCCGGATCACACCGGGGGCAATGCAATTGACGGTAATACCGCTAAGACCTTCTTCCATTGCTAATGCTTTGGTCAGTCCGATTATACCGGCCTTGGCGGCAGAATAGTGTACTTCACACGATCCTCCGACCTGTCCCCACATAGAAGAAATATTTATGATACGTCCCCATTTCTGACGGATCATATGTGGGAGAGCGGCACGGCAGCAGTAAAACGCACTGCTAAGATTACATGCAATCATTTTATTCCAGTCATCATCAGTCAGATCGGTAAACAATTTTGATTGTGCAATGCCGGCATTGTTAATGAGAACATCAATACCTCTGGTTTTATTGAACATTTCCTTAACTTGTGACGAATCAGATACATCTGCTTGTATTATATCAGCGCAGTAATTCTGTGACGTCAGTTCGGAGTAAAGTCTTTGTGCATCACTTGCTGATCGGTTATAATTGATCCATACATGATATCCTGCTGCTGCAAACTGTCTTGCTGTTTCGGCACCGATTCCCCTGGATGAACCTGTAATTAAAACGTTTTTCATATCAGATTTTCCTGAGCGCCTTAACAATTTCGCCAATATACATCAAATGCCAGTCACCGTTGGGATAGCTTTTTTCAATAATAGATGAGTCGGTAAAACAGTCCTTTTCAATTTTCTGGCAGTACATTTTTTTGCAGACAAGAACCAGTTCCGCTTGTTCAAAATAAGGAGCTTTGTCGCTGAACACGGGAATCAGACCTGTTTCTTTAATTTTGTCAACTTCTCTTCCTGATTTGCTTCCGCAATAGCTGAGTTCTTTCATCATATTGCTTCCAAAGAAAGAAAGGGTATAATAGTCGTTATTGTCCACAAATTCACGGGTATATCTGGATTCTCTGATAAAAGCAAAAGAAACATTTTTATGCCAGAGAATGCCCGTTCCGCCCCAGCTTGCGGTCATTGTATTACATTTGTCCTGACTTCCGGCAGTAATCAGCATCCACTGATCGTCGATTGCCTTAAAAAAGTTTACATCTAATTTTTTGGGGTCAACATTTACAAATGCCATAATTAAAAACCTCCTGTTATAAATTAATCAGAACTGTTTCCGCTGACAGACGGAACAGCCTAATATATTATAGCATAAACTTTAATTTTTGTTAAGGAATTGCTGATTATTTTATTAATAGCGCAGGAAAAAAGGCTGTGGCTATTAAAATGACAGCGTCTGATAAAAACGTTTTAGTTATGTGGCTAAGGGTATATAAAAGAAGGCTTTATGCACAAAGCTATGCATAAATGCATAATTTATACATTTGTTTCTTTAAATGAATAAAAATAATCAAAAAAATATATTTAAACTATAATTCAAATCTATTTTTTACAGCTAAATTAAATATAATTGCTAAAAAATATTGTTAAAAATTGTGATGAATGCTGATTTTTAGCTTATCTGAATAAATATTCATAAAACACTTGCAAATTGTATAAAAAGTTGTATAATAGTAAACGTAGCGTATTGGACGGTTTATAACAGATACACGGTTTTGTAATCGTCAATGCAGCATCATTTAACGGAGGTTTTTGTCATGGGTGACATTAAAAAAGTAGTATTGGCATATTCAGGTGGACTTGATACGTCCATCATTATTCCCTGGCTTAAGGAAAACTATGATAACTGTGAAGTAATCGCAGTGTCAGGTGACGTGGGTCAGGACAGTGAACTGGAAGGTCTTGAGGAAAAAGCAAAGAAGACCGGTGCTTCTAAACTGTATATAGAAGATTTGAATAAGGAATTTATTGAGGATTATGTATTCCCGACCATTAAGGCAGATGCAGTTTATGAGAGTAAGTATCTCCTTGGAACATCATTTGCTCGTCCTATCATAGCAAAGAGAATAGTTGAAATTGCGCTTGCAGAAGGTGCAGATGCAATTTGCCATGGCTGTACCGGTAAAGGCAATGATCAGGTTCGTTTTGAGCTTGCTATTAAAGCATTTGCTCCTGATATGAAGATTATTGCTCCGTGGAGAGAGTGGGATCTTAAATCCCGTGATGAGGAAATTGCTTATGCTGAAGCACATAATATTCCTCTGAAGATCACAAGAGAAACTAATTATTCCAAGGATAAGAATGTCTGGCATATATCTCATGAAGGTCTTGATCTGGAGGATCCTGCCAATGAACCTATGTATAATAAGGAAGGCTTCCTTGAGCTTGGTGTCAGCCCTGAACAGGCTCCCGATAAGCCCACTTATGTAACGATTTCTTTTGACAAGGGTATTCCCGTTGCCATCGACGGTGAAAATATGGGTGCAGTTGAACTTGTTAAAAAGCTGAATAAGCTCGGCGGTGAAAATGGTATTGGTATTGTTGACCTTGTGGAAAACAGACTGGTAGGAATGAAGTCCAGAGGTGTTTATGAAACTCCGGGCGGAACTATTCTTTATCATGCACATAATAAGCTTGAGGAGATTACACTTGACAGAGATACATATCACTTCAAACAGCAG
>CACZPV010000328.1 GCA_902783065.1 uncultured Ruminococcus sp. | reverse complement strand
TCCTGTTACGGGAACAGATATTATTGGTTTCAAGGTGCCGATGTTTGATGAAGCTGTAGAACTTGTAAAAAAAGCCGCTGAGGTTGTTCCGCAGGTGGGATATGTTGGCTGGGATGTGGGGATCAGTGAAAACGGTCCGGTTATTATTGAAGGTAATTCTTTTCCCGGTGTTTTTCAAAAAAGAGCAAGTCTTAGTAAGGACAAAACAGGCATTATTCCCAAATACAGACAATACATGGATATATAACAATTAGTTTTTTCTGCCGCCTACCATTAACGGGCGGCAGAAACATTTATGAGGTTAAGTATAATACTAAATAAAAAATATAGTAAGTTTGTTAAAAATTTATCTTTACATTTTTGTATAAACCTGTTAAACTATATATAAGGAAATGATAAATAATTAACAATTTACGGTGGTGATATCTATGCATAAATATCAGAATATATCTGCTCCGGTTATTAAGCGTCTTCCGAGATACTATAGGTTTCTTGGAGAATTGCTTGATAAGGGTGTAACAAGGATATCTTCCAGAGAATTGTCTGATAAAATGGGGTTTACAGCATCTCAGATCAGACAGGATCTTAATTGCTTCGGCGGCTTCGGACAGCAGGGATACGGTTATTCTGTGGAAAGTTTATACAATGAGATCGGCCATATTCTTGGGCTTGACCATAGTTATAAAGCAATTCTAATCGGAGCCGGAAATCTTGGTAAAGCTGTTGCTGTACATATGTCTTTTGAAAAAAGAGGTTTTCAGTTAATCGGAATTTTTGATAATGATACAAAGAAAATCGGTACCGAAATAAGAGGACTGACAGTTTTTGATATGAATGATATTGAAACATTCTGTGAGAGAAATCATACAGATGTTGCTATTTTCTGTGTACCGAAAACAGCCACTTCAGCGATTGCCGAGAGGCTGTATAAGCTTGGTATTAAAAATTACTGGAATTTCAGTCATTATGATCTATCCATTGAGCATGATGATATCATTGTTGAAAATGTCCACTTGAATGACAGCCTTATGATTCTTTGCTATAGAATTACCGATGCTGTCGGAAGTCAGTAGTATTAGGTCGTGTCAAAAATCTGGCTTATTCATGTTTCTTGGGGGATAACCCTTTCCTAAAAAAATGATCTTTAATTTTTAATAATTCAACTTATACTGAACCGAGAAAGTTGACGAATGATGAAAATGCTTAAGTCTAAATGGCTGCGGGTATTAGTAAGGGTCCAGCGTCACGCTGGCAGCGGCGGCAGACCGCCAGACGACTGAAATAATTGTTTTAGCCTAAGGGTTGCGGGTATTAGCAAGGATCCGGCGGCTCGCCGGTATGTGTATAGAATAAAAAGTCCTTCCGTATCATATCTTGTAATGATAAATCAAGATCATGAAAAATGCGGGAGGACATTTTTATGGAAAATTATATTGTGCCGTGTGTTTGTGCAGGAATAATAATCGTTTTGATTGTGATACAGTTGATTATGCGCTCAAGGCATCCTGTCAGATCAGCTTTTTTTGGTCTATTGCCTGGTCTTATAGCACTATTATGTGTCAATCTTTTGCAGGGCTATACTTCTGTTTCTATTCCTGTGAGTCCTTTATCGCTTACTGTATCGGCAGTGCTGGGCATTCCGGGTGTAACTGCATTGTTAATAATACAGAGGCTTCTATAATAGTTTTCAGCCGCCTGACAATTTCAGGCGGCTGATACTTAAACCTTATGAAGAATAGACCGTAAATCAATGCCTGTTTTCTATCAGGACTTAGCATGAAAGCTATGTGTCAGTCGATCAGATCCATGACTTCTACACTTCTTTCAATAAAACCTTCAAGCTCAGCGGCAGTCAGTTTTCTCTGGCTTAAGACTGCCAGATCGTAAATATGTCTGCATATCAGATTTTTCTTTTCATCATCAAAATCAGGAAGGCGCTTGATAATCGGATCAGCAATATTGACAATTAATGTTTCCTTTGCTTTTTCATTGTTAGCTCCAAACATATCACCGTAAAGTTTATTCATATCATTAATTCTTCTCTGATATTCGTTGATAGTAATGATAGCTGGAGCAATTTCAGTTTTAAGCGCCTGCGTTTTGATCTCCAGTTTATCCATTCCCAGCGCATTTTTAAAGATATCAATAGTGGTTTCGCTGTCGGCATTATCTTCTGACTGTTCATTTGACTTTAATGCTTCGTCAACTTCAGAATCGATTCTGACAAACTTGGTACCATTCTCTTTATATTCCAGATATGTAACGAAATGAGTATCAATGTTGTGTTCCAGAATAACAGCATCAATACCGCTTTCCTTAAAGAGTTTGACATACTGAGCCTGCGCATTCATATCAGAAACATAGTATACTTTATTGTCATCTGTTTTCGGAATTTCAGAAAAAGTTTTAAATTCGCCGTTGGTTGTTTTATAAAGGATAATATCCTTCATTCTGTCATAGAATTTATCAT
>CACZPV010000327.1 GCA_902783065.1 uncultured Ruminococcus sp. | reverse complement strand
CGTTTAAACATTCTTATTAAACTCCTTTGTATCAACGGCAGGTATTAAACCAAGCACCGGAATTTTAAGTTCTTCTGTAATATCTTCTTCGGTCTTAAAAGTATTATTGGTTAATTCCTTGATAAAGACAAAAGCAAGAGTCAGAATAAGACCTACAGCTGCACCAAGAAGAGCATTCCTTCTTGAGTTAGGGCTGACAGGATTACCGTTATTGGTAATACCGGGTTCACTGATAACCTCAACCGAACCCGCTTCTACTCTGTCCTTAATGATCGGAGGAGCGACTTCTACAACCGACTCTATAATCTTCTTAGCGGTTTCCGCATTTTCATGTACAATCGAAACTGTAATTACCTGCGTTGAGTTGATACTGGAAACATTGATTGCGCTTCTCAGCTCCTCATATGTCATGTTGAGCATTTTCCTGTTAATAACTTCCTGCAGAACCGTATCCGATTTAATAATAATCGCATACAAATCTGCCAGATTCTGTGCAGCCGTAATTTCGCCGCTGTTTACCGTTGTTTGTCCGTCTGAAAGGTTATTAACAATGATGGTTGCATTCGCCTCATACTTTTTGGTCATAAAAAACCTTGAAAACAGATACGCACCTGCACCAAACACCAATGTTACAACAATGAGCAATGCAAGATTTCTCTTAAGCAGCTGCAGAATCGCCCTTAAATCAATTTCGGATTCACGGACGCTTTCTTTTTCTTCCATATTTCCAACTCCTTGCCATGATAATACAATCAAAAAACATTTTTGAGAGATTGAAAGCTGTATTTTGCTTTAGTGATCTTCGAGTCAGTAATTTTACTTCTCAGATTATTCCGACTAATTATATCATTATTATCCTTAGTTGTCAATGTTCTAACCATACATAAAAAAGGTAAAAAAAATATTTTTATGGTCAATTTCACAGACTTTAATGTACCTTTAATCCTTGAAACTAACTTGATGGAGTATAAAAGACTTCCGGTTTTCATCTTATCCGGACTGCGGTCGTACGCAGTCTGCCCGCAGCGTCATCTGCACACTGCGCTTTACTGCCTTAAACAATCCGGATGAATGATTGAAAAAGTGCATCTGTCTGTTTTTTATTTATCTCACTGATGAAGTATTTTTTTCCTTCAGATAAGTGGATTCCAGATCTGCAAGATGAAGCTTAACCGCAATAGGATATTTTTCATAGGCATGACTTATTGCGAAGCTGCCACCTCTTGCCGCTTCGTCAAAACCTCCCATATGCCAGCGAATCGCTATTGCCTCAGCAGGTTTAAGCCTCATAAATCGTTCGATCAGAAACACAGACTTTTCTCCATGGCCGAACGGAAATGCATCATCCACCGAATAAAAAGGTTTTTTCTCCCACTGTCCGGTTTCATCATTTTTTACATTTCTCGTTGAAATCTTATAAAACTGTGCTTTGCACAGATCATGCAGGAGTGCACATATTGCAAAGCTTTCACGATTATCCTTTTCGGGATCAAAATGCTTTTCCATCATTGTTTTATATACGCTGATGCTATGCATTACCAGTCCTTCTTCACAGGCACCATGGAATTTTGTACTTGCCGGAGTAGTAAAAAAGTCTGTTGTCTGCATCCAATCAAGCAGTTTTACGCTTCCTTCACGTTTAATGTTTTCTTGATAAATTCCGATAAACTCTTCTTTATATCCCATCTTCTGCCCTCTTTCGTATCATTTTCATTTCAGTGTGTCATTATAATGCGCTCTTTCACCGCCAATAAATTTTGGTCTTGTTCTTGCTGCCGTAATATGTGCTTCCCCGATCATTCTGGTTTTCAGATTCAGCGGTACAGCAACCTCCCGCAGATGCATTCCGATCAGCACACCGCCGATATCAATTCCCGCATCTGCCCTGATATGTTCTACAGCAACAGGTTCCTCGATTGTCCTGTAGGCAATCGTTGCAAAAGAACCCCCGGCTTTGGGCTGCGGAACTACATTGACATATTCCCTGCCCTGTCTGTCAGCAATTTCCGCAGAAGTAATAATTGCCCTGTTCAGATGTTCGCAGCATTGTGCGGCAAGATATATGCCTCTTTCCTTAAGTTCAGGATAAATTCCGTCAAACAAAGCCTGTGCTATATCCATGCTTGACGCCTTACCGTATCCCTCTCCGCAAACCGTACTTGACGAACAGCCTACGACAAAAACACTGCCTTCTTTAAGCCCAGCCTGTTCCAGAACCTCCAGAACAAGCGATCTTGCCTTTTCAGTAAATTCCTCATACATCAATATCATCCCCCTGATCAAGCGGAAATTAAAATACATAATCAGGCACCTCTGCTGAGATGCCTGACAGTTTAATTCATTATTCAGCGTCTTCTGCTGTTTCTTCTTCAGCAGCATCGTTTTCAAGAGCTGCCTTCATAGAAAGGCTGATACGCTTTTTCTCAAAGTCAATGGCTGTAATCTTAACAGTTACCTTCTGACCAACCTGAAGTACATCCTCGGGCTTCTCTACTCTTTCGTTAGAGATCTGTGAAACGTGGATAAGACCATCAATTCCATCGATAATCTTTGCAAAAGCACCGAACTGTGTAAGTCCAACGATTTCTACCTCACATACAGTTCCTTCCGGATACTGATTCTTAAGAATCTCCCACGGATTATCCTCTGCCTTCTTATATCCAAGTGAAATCTTACCTTTTTCCTGATCGAGCGCCTTGATATAAACCTCAACCTGATCGCCTACATTAACTACTTCTGACGGATGCTTGATTCTTTTCCAGGAAAGTTCTGAAATATGTACCATTCCGTCAATGCCGCCGATATCTACGAAGGCACCGTAAGATGTAAGAGATTTTACCGTTCCGTTATATACCTTGCCTTCCTCAGCATTTGCCCAGAATTCCTCTTCTTTTTTCCTACGCACGTCATCAAGCACGCTGCGGATAGAACCAACTGCTCTGCGTCTGTTATTTCTTCCGGTTGTTTCTATAATACGGAAATCAACCTCCTGTTTAAGAAGACCCTCAAGCGGCTCACCTCTTGTAGCAGTAGCCTGTGATGCAGGGATAAACACCTTTATACCGTTTGTAAGAGCAAGCACGCCGCCCTTGATCACATCGGTAACAACACCGTGCAGCGGTGTTTTGTTCTCGTATGCATCTGCAATCTCATCCCAGCCCTTCTGAGCGTCCACAAGTCTTTTAGAAAGGAGAATCGTACCTTCCTGATCATTTGTTTTCATGATGATCAGATCGATTTCATCGCCCATTTTAACAAGATCTTCTGTTTTAGCATTAGGATCGTTAGAAAGCTCACTGAGCGGTACGATGCCCGTCTGTTTTCTGCCAACGTCTACACGAACCTCTGTAGGTGTCACACCAACAACTATGCCACGTACCCTTCCATTTGTATT
>CACZPV010000326.1 GCA_902783065.1 uncultured Ruminococcus sp. | reverse complement strand
TTGCTCTTTCATAATCGCTGACTATTTCCGCCCTGCCAAACACTATCACGCTCCTGACGTCATTATTTATACGGCTATAAAAACCATATATTACACAATTATTTCCATTTACTGTTTATCCCTACTATTGTTACAGACCCTCACCGAAAAAGCCTTCCTTATGATCTCTGAAAATATCCTCGAGCGGCATAGTAGCACCACTGTGCTTTCCATCGGGAACAATAATATATCTTTCGTTCTGAAAAATGCTTTGCGTAAAATCATGTGTACTGATCAGTTCATCCTGACCGCCGATAATAGTCGATACAAGTCCTCCGTCCACATCAGCCAATCCGGAAAACAAACGTATGTATTCCAAAACACCTTCATCGCTTTTATACCCCAGCCTCGGCAGATGAAGAAACGGAAGCAGACACGGATTAATCAGCACACAAGGACATTCATTTTTCATACTTATAAGCGATGCATAAAAACCGCCCAGACTTGTACCTACAACAGCATCACAAAAATTATTTGTAAACTGACTGTTAAGCAGCTGCATCACCGTATCCGGAGACGTCCTGTCATAATCGATCTGAAGGGAAATAATATCAAAATCACATTTTTGGAGTGCATCATAAGCACTGTTGGCGGCATTTCCATGATAGCCGTGAATATTTAGTATCTTCATGTTCATGACCTTGCCTTTCTGAGTACTGAACCGGCAGGTATTTCCACATTGCTCGGCATTATCACCTTTTGCATGGCATGGGGAGCAACCTCAATTAACTCACCCTTGTCATTCTGCATATAATCAACAATAATTTCAAACGGTTCACCGTTCGGCGGAAGCACATCCAGTCTGTCGCCGCTGAAGAAGCGATTTCTTTGTGTAAGAAATGCGGTATTATCCTTATATTCGTCACAAACTGCAACCACCTCATAATGCCGCACATAGCCGCCGTTATCTGTAACCTGTCCCGGCTCGCTTCCAAAGAAAAAGCCGGTATTATATTCTCTGTGGCTGACCTTTTCAAGTTCTTCCCGGATCCATGGTGAAAGAGGCTTTGCACCGCCGTTTTCGTAATATTCATCAATCGCATGACGGTAAGCGTTTGTAACTACAGAAACATAATAAGCTGATTTTGCTCTGCCCTCAATTTTAAGGCTGTCAATACCTGCGTTAACCAATTCCGGAATATGTTCTATCATACAAAGATCACGGGAATTGTATAGAAATGTTCCCTGATCATCCTGTTCAACAGGGAAAAACTGCCCGTCCCTATGTTCCTCATAAAGATGATATTTCCATCGGCAAGGCTGTGCACAATCCCCGCGATTAGCATCTCTCCCCGTCATATAGCTGGAGATCAGACATCTTCCGGAAAACGAAACGCACATCGAACCGTGAACAAACGTTTCTATTTCTAATTCTTTCGGAACCTTGGCACGAATCCCGGCTATTTCATCAAGAGTCAGCTCGCGTGCAAGAACAACCCTTGACGCTCCCATATCATAAAATGTTCTGGCAGACACGTAATTAACAATTCCTGCCTGAGTAGAAACATGACGCTGCACCTTGGGTGCATATTTTGCTGCAAGCGACATAACGCCGAGATCGGCAATGATAAAGGCATCCACTCCACAATCCTGCGCGCTTGTCAGGAAATCAGGCAATAAATCTATTTCATCATTTCTTGGCAGCGTATTACAGGTAACATGAACCTTAACTCCTTTTTCATGGGCTTTAACAACTGCTTCTTTCAGTTGTTCCAACGTAAAATTTTTAGATGCAGTCCGCATACCGAACTGTGTACCTGCAAGATACACAGCATTTGCTCCGAACTTAAGCGCACTGTCAAAACATTCCAAGTCCCCTGCCGGTGCCAGCAATTCTATTTTATCAGTCATATTCACAACCTCCTCAATTCTGGTATTCCACCGATAATTTATCAATATAATAACACATTTTTTCTTTATATTCAAGCTAATACCTAAACCGTATTTAGCAGCCATTTTTAGCAACCGTTTTTACCCCGGGGAAACCCTTTGTTTGAAAACAAAGGGTTATCCCCAGACCCCCTTCCTAAAAAACTGAACTTTAATTTTTAATAATTGTAACTATTCAGTCCCCCCTCTGATTTGGTGGATTTCAATTACAACTGTGATAATTTTTGAATAAAATTCCATAAATACTTGCAT
>CACZPV010000325.1 GCA_902783065.1 uncultured Ruminococcus sp. | reverse complement strand
CGGCTCAGATTGTAATTGGCGAGATACTCGGTGCGCTGGAAAGCGGAAAATATGACAAAAATCAGGTTGCAGTAGGAATGGCAAAATATCTCGGATGCTGCCGTCTGCCACATTATGCAACCATTCTCAGAAAAGCACTGGATGATGCCGGATATGCTAATGTTTCCATTATGACAAATGATGATGTTGACCTGCATCAGCTGCACCCCGGTTATAAAATCAATATGGGAACCCTGATCAATGTATCTCTTGCTTTGCCGATGATTGATACGCTGGAAGAAATTCTCCGCAAGATCCGTCCCTATGAATTGGAAAAAGGCAGTGCCGATGCTGCATTTAATCAGGGAATGGAATATCTCTCAAAGGGAATCGAAAAACATGGTGCATTCGGAGCTGTCAGAGGGTTTAAAAAAGCATTAAAGCTTCTGCACAATGTTAAATATGACAATTCCGTTGCAAAACCGAAAGTATTGATTGTTGGTGAATATCTGTTGAATTTTCATCCCGGTGCCAACGGGGATATAGAAAATTACCTTGAAAACAATAACTTTGAAATTATTGAGGCTAAAATGACAGATGTTATTCAGAAATCCTATTTCTGTCAGGGCAAGCAAATCAAAGAATTTAAGGTAAAGAGAGATAAAAACACGGTGTTCTGGTCAAAAGTTGCAAACCTGTTCTTTAATATGACTCACAAATACATTGATTTCCTTGCAAGACATGAAAAACTTCATGAAAAAAGTGTATTGATGGACGATCTTTCTGTAGACAGTGACCCGATTATTCACCATACATTTGATACAGGTGAAGGTATTCTCATTCCTGCCGAGATCATTCACCATGCAAAACACGGATGTAAAAACTTTGTCATACTTCAGCCTTTCGGCTGTCTGCCAAACCATGTAATCGGTCGTGGTGTGAGCAAAAGACTGAAGGAAATGTTCCCGGATATCGAACTACTTCCTTTGGATTATGATCCGGACGTAAGCTTTGCCAATATTGAAAACCGTCTGCAAATGCTTGTAATGAATCAAAAAGTATGACATTATGTATTATATGGAAATCACCGGTAATCAAGTGATACTTTATAGTTTTTTCAGCATCAGGCATCTTATGGAATTAAGTACTGCAAGAATCATAACCCCCACATCCGCAAAAATAGCAATCCACATATTTGCAATTCCCAATGCACCCAAGACAAGACAGATAACTTTTACACTGATAGAAAACCATATATTCTCGTTGACTATTTTCAGGCACTTTCTGGAAATCCTGATCGCTTTGGTAATTTTCATTGGATCATCGTCCATCAAAACTATATCGGACGCTTCAATTGCCGCATCCGAACCCAATGCTCCCATAGCAATACCAATATCCGCTCTGGTTAAAACGGGGGCATCATTAATTCCGTCACCGACAAAAGCAATAGATTCACCTTTATTCTTCTGCTCCAGCAGTTTTTCGATTTCTGATACTTTGTCAGCCGGAAGCAGCTCGCAGTGTACCTCATCTATCTCCAGTTCACCTGCAATCATTTCGGCAGCACTGGTACTATCTCCTGTAAGCATTACAGTTTTTTTGATGCCCGTTTTTTTCAGATTACGAATTGCTTCTTTGGCAGTCGGCTTAATTACATCGGAAATAATAATCCTTCCAATATAGTTATTTCCTTTTGCAGCATAAACAATTGTACCTGAACGGTCCGTTTTTTCAAATTTCACTCCGATTTTTTTCATAAGTTTTTCATTTCCCACATAAATGATTTCTCCGCCAACTTCTGCTCTTATTCCATGTCCTGCGATTTCTTCTATATTGTTTGCACAGGCAGCCGATATATTTCCGGCTGCCTTTTTGATTGACAATGCGATTGGATGACCGGAATACTGTTCTGCTGCCGCTGCCAGAGAAAGAAGCTGCTCTTTTGTTATTTTTTCAGGCTCAACACTGACAACTTCAAAAACCCCTTTTGTAAGCGTTCCTGTTTTATCAAAGACTACTGTTTTCGTTTTTGACAGCATTTCAAGATAATTTGAACCTTTGACCAGAATCCCCTCACGGCTTGCACCGCCTATCCCTGCGAAAAAACTGAGCGGAATGCTTATAACAAGGGCACACGGACAGCTGATTACAAGAAACGTAAGTGCCCTGTAAATCCAATTATGCCACCCACCATTCTGTCCAAGCACAAACATACTGAACAGCGGAGGAAGTATTGCCAGCGCCAATGCGCTGAATACAACAAATGGAGTATAAATCCTTGCAAAACGTGTTATAAAGTCTTCCGAACGTGATTTTCTTGAACTTGCGTTTTCCACAAGATCCAGTATTCTGGAAACTGTTGATTCTTCAAAATCCTTTGTCGTCCTGATTCTCAAAAGTCCGTTCTGATTTATGCATCCGCTGATAACTTCATCTCCTGCAGATACCTTTTTCGGAAGGCTTTCACCTGTCAGGGCAGCAGTATCAAGCATAGAACTGCCTTCTGTTACAATACCATCAATTGGAATTTTTTCCCCCGGCTGCACGGTAATTATCGATCCGATTTCCACTTCATCCGGATCAACCTGTTCAATTACTCCGTCTGTTTCGATATTTGCATAATCCGGTCTGATATCCATAAGCCCGGTAATATTTTTACGGCTTTTTCCTACTGCATAACTCTGGAACCACTCCCCGATCTGATAAAACAGCATTACAGCAATTGCTTCAATATAATCTCCGTCTGTTGTAACAGCTATTATTATTGCTCCTATCGTAGCCAATGACATCAAAAAACATTCATCAAACGGCTGTAAATTAATAATGCCTTTTCCAGCCTTGATTAGAATGTCATATCCGATAATCAGGTACGGAATAAGAAATAACCCAAGTCTTATTATTCCTTCAAACGGTAAAAATAAAAATAAGAGCATTAAAACGGACGATATTATAATTCTGATCAGATTTTTCTTTTGTTTTTTTGTCATTGTTTTTCTCCTTTATATCGTCATATTCAGTCGATTGTAAAAGTCTTAAATCCCGTTATTCATGCGGTTTTTGATATCATGTGTTTTTCAATTTTTCTCCTCTGTAATCCGTCATTTTCGTAGCTTTTGCGTTGGAAACAACTACTTTTGGACTTTCGCAGCAGGATTTGTACCGCCTTTTTACAATCGGCTAATCGTCATATTCATAACAAATTTCGATTAAACAATTGTTTAATCGTTGTTTTGAAAGATAAGCACCCGAACAGAGTGCTTATAACAGTTTCATTTATAATAGATTTCACAATCCGGTTCAATCTTTCTGCATGCTTTGAATACGCTGTCCATTACTTTTTCAACATCGGCATCTTCTTCAAATTCCACCTTCATTTTCAGTGTCATGAAATTCACAGATGCATCTTTAACACCGTCAGTTTTTTTTGCTGCATCTTCCATTTTTGCCGCACAATTAGCGCAGTCAACTTCAATTTTATATGTTTTTTTCATAGCAGAACACCTCTAGTATATTTATTTTGGATTAAATAGATTTTTAATCGTTATGTATACTATATCACACTTAAAACCCAATGTCAAGTT
The DNA here is from genome assembly GCA_902783065.1 of uncultured Ruminococcus sp. Classification (GTDB taxonomy): domain Bacteria; phylum Bacillota; class Clostridia; order Oscillospirales; family Acutalibacteraceae; genus UBA1213. Next base: position 2,467 of record CACZPV010000325.1, on the reverse strand, counting down.
TTTTCCAGCTAGCCGCCAGCGTGACGCCGGGCGGCTTGCTGCCGCTGTCGGTTTAATACCCACAGCTAACCACAGTTTCAACAATATTACATTCGTCTGATTTTATTGATTCAGTATAGAATTGATTTAATAAAATTTCAGTTTCAGTTTTTTAGGAAAGGGGGCTGGGGGAAAGTAAGTTTCGTTCTTTCAACAGGAAATACTTACATGATATTTACGGAACCAGTGATCAAGCTGAATAATATATGCAAGTATCTGCGGCGCACGCATCAGCTGTCCGTACCATGGTGAGGAAATCTGATCAGGATTTTTAATAATTGCTTCTACTCCCCTTTTATCAAGTATTTCCGAAAGCACGGAACTGCTGTCATTCATTATTTCTCTGACTTTATTTGCACATAACTCAAAATACAGAGGATTGTGTGTTTTGGGATAGGGACTCTTTTTTCTGTCAATTATGCTGTCAGGCAGCATGCCACGGAATGCAGCACGAACAATTCCCTTTTCTCTGCCGCCAAGTGCTTTTATTTTCCAAGGCATATTATAGGCATAATCAACAATTCGATAATCACAGAACGGTACCCTGACTTCAAGTCCGCTGTACATTGACATCCGGTCTTTTCTGTCGAGCAAGGTTTGCATGAACCAATGAAAATTAAGAGAAAACATCTCTCTCATTCTTGCTTCAAGCTTACTGTCGGTTTTCAGCTTCGGGGTCTGACTGCAGGTATCAAGGTATCTCTGACGTACATATTCCTCTCCGTGCGGCAAAAAGCCCTGTTTTAATACAGAACGCCTGATGTCAAGGGAATGTGACCACGGAAAAGTATCTTCAAATAAAATATCTTTATTATGATACCATGGGTATCCGCCAAAAAGTTCATCCGCACATTCACCGGATAATCCGACTGTAAAATCCTTTTTTATTTCCCTGCAAAACAGCAGCAGTGAGGAATCTACATCCACCATTCCCGGCAGGTCCCTTGCATCTGCTGCCTCTGTCAGCGCTTTGTACAAATCATAATTGTCAATTGTTACGCTATGATGCTCAGAACCGATTGCATTCACCATGATATGGATAAATTCACTGTCCGGCGTAGGCTGGAACAGACTTTTCTGAAAGTATTTATTATTATCTGTATAGTCAACTGAATAGGTATCGATCGGCGGAAGACCCTTACGCTTATTATGTTCCGCTGCAACATAAGAAATTATGCTCGAATCCAGACCGCCTGACAGAAAAGTAAACAAAGGTACATCAGATACCAACTGACGCTCTATTGAATCACACAACAACTCCCTTACATTAACAATACTGTGTTTGATATCATCTTCATGCTCATGGGCAATCAATTTAAAATATCGTTTACGAATCAGACTTTCTCCGTCATATAATGCGTATTCTCCGGGAAGAAGTTCTTCTATTCCTTCAAACACACCCTGCCCCAGCGTGCGTCCGGGACCAATAAGAAATAATTCCGAAAGTCCCTGTTCATTTACTCTTTTCGGAACCAGAGGATTCTTCAGCAATGTTTTCAGTTCTGAACCAAATATCAGTCCGCTTTCATATCTGAAAAAGAAAAATGGTTTTACACCTATTCTATCACGTGCCATAAACAATCTGTGCTCTTTTTCATCCCATACAGCAAAAGCAAAAATACCATTGAGCTTTGATACGCAGTATTCACCCCAATATAGATAAGCTGTCAGAACAACTTCCGTATCACTTTTGGTAGCAAAGCTGCAGCCTCGGCTTCTGAGTTCTTCACGCAATTCTGATGTATTGTACAACTCTCCGTTATATACAATGGTACACTGCCTTTCTCCCATCCTTTTAGACATGGGCTGAATACCGTTTTCAACGTCAATCACTGCCAGACGACGGTGTAAAAGCGCTATCGGATCCTGAATAAAAGCATCTGCACTGTCAGGACCTCTTTTTTGCAGTGTCATTGACATTTCACTAAGGATATCGCCGACCTCACGAAAGTCAAGATTTTTGTCATACCAGCCTGCTATACCGCACATAGTGTTCCCTCCAACAAAACAACTGTGATAATTATACTGATGTCATTCTGAGGAGCACAGCGACGAAGAATCTTTACAAAGATCTTTCGCTTCGCTCAGAATGACAAAATCAGAGAATTAGTGTCGTTGACTATAAAATTATTTCCGTTCCTTTATTCCGACCGAATACGATAACATTGATTTTTGTAAAGTCAGCACAAATAATACTGACATTACTATCAATGCAAGACTGCCCATATATGTGGCAGCGGAAATATGAGCTTCATCTCCGCCTCCAACTGCAAAAACACCTGCTGTCGGACGATAGATCAAGCAGATCAGATAAGTGATAAAGGCAGATGTAACAGCATTTATTAACCTGAATAAAAGATAGACTGATCTCCTGACCGGTATTCCTTTGATTATTTCAAAGATCTGAAAATGAACACACATTCCTCCG
>CACZPV010000324.1 GCA_902783065.1 uncultured Ruminococcus sp. | reverse complement strand
CACTTAGACTAAAACAATTATTCCAGTCGTCTGCTTTCTCGGTTCATGATAAGTTGAATTATCAAAAATCAAAGTCAGGATGACAAGTTTAAGCAAAATCAATCGAAATCATTTGGTATTTCCCGTTTCGATTAATTATTTTGAGAATAGATCGTATAAGTATTTTCAGTTTTTTTGGGAAAGGGGCCGGGGTAAATACGAGATAAATACGGCGACTCATCGGCAATGCGTGACGGAAATATAATGTTGACTAAAGTGAATAAGTTTGATATAATAAAACAAGGTTTATGTTAATTATCTCCAGAATCCGTTAAGTTAACTTAAGGGATAATAAAAGAAACACCGGTTTTTTTCTTATCCCGACGAAAAAAGCACCTTTTCAGGTATCAATTAAAATTCAGGAGGCAGTTTATGAAAAAGTTTATATCAGCAGCTATCGTGGCAGCTATGGTTCTTTGTTGTGCGGCTGGATGCAGCGAAAATTCCGGTTCACAAGAAATAACAGAAAGTACACCCGCATCCGTGGCAGATGATACTTCGTCTGCTGATGAAAGTACCGCTGAAAGCTCTGCAGATGATGCATCGGTTGATCTTGCAGCCGCTGATTACAGCAATCCCGCTATTACCATAGAATTTGGTGATACAGAACTTATCCAGACAGTTACCCAGGATATGCAAACAGGCAAATATGACGGTCAGGTAATCAAAGTAACAGGTATCAGTGAAAGAAGAATGAGCAATTGTACAATTCTTGAAAAAGATGAATCTACCGGTACAGGTTACGGAATGACTTATTACCTCGATGGTCAGCCCGATCTTAGTAAATATCCTGAAGACGGCGCAAAAGCAGAACTTTTAGGTGTTGTTACTGTTGGAGAATATGATGTACGTTCTCTTACTGTACTTCCTGACAAGGTAACAGTCCTTGATTCATAATAAACGCAAAGACTCCGTATTATCAGTGGATTGACCTGAAAATACGGAGTTTATGTTTTACAAATGCACATCCGCAGAATGGATAAGATTAAACCAATTGTAAAAAGGCGGCACAAGGCACGCTCGCTAAATTAAAAAGTAGTCGTTTTCGATGCTGAAAAAGAGAAAATGACGGATTACAGCGGAGAAAAATTGCAATACACATGATATCAAAACCGCATGGGTAAAAGGATTTCAGACTTTTACAAACGACCAATTATAAATTAAATAGCCAATTGTAAAATTGCGAAAGGTCGTCCGCCCGCTGCAGGCGGACGGACACCTCGCCAAAACCCGAAAAGCTTTGAAAAGCGGAAAAAATTGTAAAAGTGTAAATATTAAAATCCGCATGTAAGTGTAAAATTATAGTTGTCAGCGGTGAATATGATCTGTGGTGAACGAAAAAATTCACATTTAGGGTTCGGCGGCTCGCCGGATCCGAATAAACAGATGATTTTTGACTTTTACAATCGGGAAATTATAATTAAATACGAGGAGGAAATGAAAATGAAGATTCCGTTTTCACCGCCGGATATTACGGAGGAAGAAATTAATGAGGTTGCCGCTGCTCTTCGCAGCGGATGGATTACCACAGGTCCCAGAACAAAAAAATTTGAAAATATTATTACAGAATATTGTATGAGCAATAAAACAGTTTGTCTTTCGTCATGTACTGCAGCTCTAGAACTGACGCTGAGGGTGCTTGGTGTTGGCAGAGGTGATGAAGTAATTGTTCCTGCCTATACTTATACTGCATCCGCAAGCGTGATCTGCCATGTGGGCGCAAAACCGGTTATGATTGACTGTGCGCCAAATTCTGTGCAAATGGATTATGACAAGCTTCCGGAATTGATTAATCAGCACACAAAAGTAATTATTCCGGTAGATATCGGAGGAGTACCGTGCGATTACGACAGAATTTTTGATGCTGTAAATGCAAAAAAGAACCTGTTTATGCCCAGAAACCGCTATCAGGCAGCTTTTGGCAGGGTAATTGTACTGGCTGACGGGGCACATTCTTTTGGTGCAAGACGTTATCAGCTTATGACGGGTTCTCTTGCTGATTTTACTGCTTTTTCCTTTCATGCGGTCAAGAATCTGACAACGGCAGAGGGCGGGGCAGTAACATGGAAACGCATCAGCGGTATAGACAGTGATGAATTATATAAGGAATATCAGCTTTTATCACTTCACGGTCAGAGTAAAGATGCTTTGGCAAAAACAAAAATCGGCTCGTGGGAATATGATATTGTCGCACCGTATTACAAATGCAATATGACCGACGTTACAGCTGCAATCGGTATTGCACAGATGAAACGCTATCCTATGCTTCTGAAAAGGCGCAGGCGAATCATTGAGTTTTATGACAGAGAACTGCAAAATTCCGGAATTTCAATGCTTCAGCATTACTCTGAAAAAGAAAAATTCGCTTCAAGCGGACATTTGTATCTTGCTAAATTGATCGGCAGAGATGAAGCCTACAGAAATAAGGTTATCGAAAGAATGGCAAATATGGGTGTGGCAACAAATGTGCATTACAAGCCTTTACCAATGCTTACCGCATATAAAAATATGGGATTTGATATCAATGACTTCCCTAATGCATATAAGATGTACGAAAACGAAATCACCCTGCCTCTTTATTCCAGACTGACCAATGATGAAGTATATTATATCATGGACAGCTTTAAAAAGGCTATCAGATAAAAAACTACGGCGGACAGTTTTTGTTTGTACGAATATATTTCTTTACTCTATTGACAAAGTATTTCCAAAATTTTATAATTATTTTAAGTCACTTAAGCTTTTCGCTGTAAAAATTAAATTGATTTCTGTAATCATGAGAATTTACAAAAACATGCAGCCGGCTTAGATGTTGTTTATCAGGAATAAATATTGAGAACTTGATTCCGATAACTAATTCGATAATGAAAGGGTGCTTTTTATGAAACTTACTGGCCTGACAGCCGAACAGGTCGAAAAAAGCCGTAAAGAACACGGTTCTAACGACCTGACGCAAATTCCCCCCGAACCCTTGTGGAAAAAATTTCTTAAAGGTTTTACCGATCCGATGATTATTATATTGCTGGTAGCCCTTGCTATACAAATTGTACTTTTTTGTATAGGTGAATCCGGATGGTACGAACCTGTGGGTGTTTTGATTGCTATTCTGATTGCAAACGGCGTGTCTTCCGTAAGTCAGCACAAACAGGAAGGTAAAGCCTCCGCTCTGAAAGCAGAGGAAGAAGCTAAGGAAACTGCAAAGGTTCTCCGTGAAGGACAGCTTCACGAAGTCCATGTCAGTGAAATCGTTGTCGGAGATATAGTATATCTCCAGTCAGGCGATAAAATTGCTGCTGACGGCGAAATGGCAGAAGGTACTATTAAGGTTGATCAGGCAGCTCTGAACGGCGAAACAGAAGAAGCTGAAAAAATACCTGCTGACGGTAAGGAATATAATACCAAAGATCTACTGAATAAGCATTACGTATACCGCGGTACAGTTGTCTGTGCCGAAGAAGGTTACATGCAGGTTAAGGTAGTCGGTGACAAAACTATGTTCGGTCAACTGGCACTTGAGGTTCAGGAAGAAACCCGGGCTACGCCGCTTCAGCTGAAACTCGGAAAGCTTGCAAAACAGATTTCCACCTTCGGATATATTGGTGCAGCTCTCATTATTATTGCCGTTATCGCTAAAACGCTGCTCACAGGCAACACTCCCTCCGATGCAATGGGCTGGCTGCAGCTGATCATTACAGCCGTAACAGTAGCTATTACAGTTATAGTATGTGCCGTTCCGGAAGGTCTTCCAATGCTGACATCGGTACTGCTATCTTTCCAAAGCATGAAAATGGCAAAGGACAATGTCCTTGTACGCAATATTAACGGTCTTGAAACTGCCGGAAGTCTAAGCCTTCTTTTTACTGATAAAACAGGCACAATAACTGAAGGAAAGCTTTCGGTAATGGAAGTAACCACAGGTAATGTCAAAACCTTTAAAACACTCGATGAAATGCCCGCAGCACTTCGTCTGGATATTCTGACAGGTATCGGAACCAATAACTCCGCAAGCATATCAGACGGTGCTGTTATCGGCGGTAACAGCACAGACAGAGCACTTATGGCTTTTATTGATAAAGGAAAGTTCTACGATAAACTTCCGAAGGAAGATGTAAAGGATTTTAACCCCTTTGATTCTGCAAAAAAATATTCCAGCCTTACTGTAAAAAGAGAAAAAGGTGCCGTTACATATATTAAAGGTGCTCCTGAAAAAATCCTTATCCGATGCAAAAAGTATATTGATGAAAACGGAAAGGAAAAGGAGCTTGTTGAGAAAAATTATCTCACTACTTATATCAACGGTCAGGCAGCACGCTCTATGCGTTTGCTTGCAGTTGCAAAAGCTGACGGTGAAAGCGGTGACGGCGATCTGACACTGATCTGTGTTCTCAGCATACGCGATAACGTCAGAAAAGAAGCAGCAGATGCGATCAAGGAAGTAAAAGCCGCAGGTATTCAGGT
>CACZPV010000323.1 GCA_902783065.1 uncultured Ruminococcus sp. | reverse complement strand
AAGCGATTTTGCAATTATTTTTCTTGCATAATCGATTTCGTGTTCTGCTTCCAGTCCTTTGGAGTGAAGTGATGACGGATTTCCGTAGTATTCTGTCATGAGCTGCAATGCTTTTTCCGCAGCTTCCTTACACACACGGGTTGTTGCGCTGTTATCAAGATAAATCTCCTTGTTGTTCAAACAAATTCCTCCGTATTGTTTTTTTTATTAGCCAAGACACGAATCTGTGAATTAGACTTGATGTATTACAAAAGAAAAGACCTTCCGATTTCATTTTATCCCGGCTGCTTTCCACTTATTTTTCAAAGCTTTCAGGGGTTACAGCGAAGTGTCCGCCGGTTTACAGTTCATTATTTAAAAAATGAATATATCGTGAAAACCAACAAATAATATTGTTGTCTTGCCGTTTCGATTAAAGGAACGAGAGGGAATTTTTTGCTTATTTCCCGGAAAGTTTAAGTATTAATGAGGTGTCATTTTTATGAATCTGACAAAAGATGAGTATTCAAAAATGGTAGACGGAATGGTTCCGCGAAGCAAACTTCTTACAGATTGTATAGGTGCATTTCTGATCGGAGGAACGATTTGTATGATCGGTCAGCTGATCAGTGACTCATACGGTATGTTGGGGCTGCCGGAAAAGGATGTTTCCTGTCTGACAAGTGTTACACTTGTCTTTATCGGTATTGCATTCACGTTTCTTGGTTGGTATGACAATATTGCCAAAAAAGCAGGTGCGGGAACACTGGTGCCAATTACCGGATTTGCAAATGCTGTTGCATCCCCTGCAATGGAGTTTAAAAGTGAGGGACTTGTACCCGGTACAGGCGCAAAAATGTTTATAATAGCCGGTCCGGTGATTGCCTATGGAACAGCTGCTTCCGTACTTTACGGAATATTTTATTATTTCAGCCGTTTTTAAACGGCTGTTGTACATGAAAAATATTTACACCCGGGTGATTTTCAGGCTGCGTGCGTGCTCAGCATGACCGCAGCCGTCCCCTGCAATCCGCTTCTCATCGGGTAGGGGCAAGAGGATCAGAAGAAAAAGCAAATCTGACAGGTGATTTTCTGAAATATATAATAAAGAATAAAACTTCGCATTATAACTAAATTTTTAATGTTTATCAATACCGGGTTTCACGGATCCGGATTATAGCCAAAAAAGCAATAAATTGTACAAAGATGACTGATGGGATGATATTGTGGAAATTTAATTGATGAAAAATACTAAAAAAATCTTGTAAATCGGTGCATATTGTGGTATTATTAGATTGAAAAATAATTTAGGACAGGCAAATTGCTTATCATCGAAAGGAGCTAAAATATGTACGACAAAATACTAACTTCCCTTTCCTACGGAATGTTTGCCGTAGGGGTAAAAGGGGACAGTGCGCCGAATGCCTGCATAGTTAATACGGTTATGCAGATCTCGTCCTTGCCTATGACCATTGCAGTCAGCGTTAACCACAACAATTACACCAATGAATGTATTAAAAAATATGGGGAATTTACTGTAAGCGTTCTTTCGGAAAACACATCCGGTACGGCAATCGGTGCGCTCGGATATACATCCGGACGTGATACCGATAAGCTGGCTAACGTAAGGTATAAAATTCTCAGAGAGGGCGCTCCCGTAATTCAGGAGGATATTTGCTGTTGGTTTCTGTGTAAAGTCGTACATCAGGTAGAAACAGTAACGCATACTATTTTTATTGCCGAACCTGTCGCCGGCAGTGAAAAAATCAAGGGCAAACCAATGACATATGATTTTTACCGTAATGTGATCAAAGGAAAATCTCCGAAATATGCTCCGACATATGTTGCTGAAAAAGAAGAAGAAGTCGAAAAATATATCTGCACGATCTGCAAATATGAATATAACGACAGTCTGATTCCATTTGAAGAACTTCCGGATGATTGGGTTTGTCCCATTTGCGGTGCGCCTAAATCTGTTTTCAAAAAAGAAACATAGTTTTTTGGGGATATTCAAATTTTATCATATCGTTGATAAAATGTCAAGGAAACTTGTCAAAATTCATTTTAAACTTGACAACTGCAAATTTTGGAAATGATATAGTTGAAACAATCTGAAAAATGTGTTACAAAGGGCGGCACTCGGTGACGCAAGAATTATGTAATAAATGTTTTTTGAATATTTTTAGCAGCGGGTCTTATCTGCATGAAAACATAGCTGCTATTTTATTGCTGCTGGCTGGGTACTATAAGTACGAATGACTAAAAGCAGAACAGTACGGCGGGAAAATAAAAATTGGAGCGTTTAGTTTATGAAAATCAAGGAAATTCAGGACGAAATACTTCGTCTTAAAAAAGAAAACGATATTTGTATACTGGCACACAGTTATCAGGCGCATGAAATACTGGAAATTGCCGATTTTACGGGAGATTCCTATGCGCTGAGTAAGCAGGCTGCCTCTGTTGCCAATAAGACAGTTATTATGTGCGGCGTCAGATTTATGGCGGAGACGGTCAAAATGCTTTCACCGGAAAAAAAGGTGATTTTATCGTGTCCTGAAGCCGGATGTCCTATGGCTGAACAGATGGATAAGGAAATGATTGAAAGCGTAAAAAAAATGTATGATGGATATACAGTGGTTGCGTATATTAATACAACAGCTGAGCTGAAAACAATTTGTGATGTATGTGTTACATCTTCATCTGCTGTAAAAATTGTTAAGGCAATTGAAAATCCGAATATTCTTTTTATTCCGGATTGTAATCTTGGCGCCTATGTAGCTGGTCAGATTCCTGAGAAGAATATAAAACTTCTTCAGGGAGGCTGTCCTGTTCATGCAGCAGTGACATTAACAGAGGCGGAAAAGGCAAAGGCACTGCATCCGGATGCAAAACTGCTGGTACATCCGGAATGTCGTCCTGCTGTGGTTGAACTGGCGGATTATGCAGGGTCTACGTCCGGTATCATGGAATATGCAAAAAATTCGGACAAAAAGGAATTTATTATAGGAACAGAAAACAGTATTGCTGAACATTTACAGTATGAATGTCCTGAAAAGAACTTTTATCCTCTTTCCAAGCAGCTGATCTGCCCGAATATGAAAGCAACAACCCTTGTGGATGTTCTGAAATGTGTAAGGGGCGAGGGCGGCGAGGAGATTCTCATGAGCGATGAAACGATCTCTCAGGCAAGAAAATGTATTGACAAGATGATCGAGCTTGGCGGCTGATAACGATGTTTCCGGCATCAAATGATTTGCCGGAGCATAGCATAAAAGCAGATGTGATCATTCCCGCTCCGCCTAAGGCGGGACGGGAAATTCATTTTACAGGGCGGTGACATAGTGTGAATAAAAATGAAAGGATTAATGCAAAGACAGCACTGAAAAAGAATCAGATGAAGCATCGGAATGGTTCAGGCAGAACAGGCAGTTTTGTCCCGGAGGGAGAAGCAGGCGCCGGTTTGAAAAAGGCAATGGTGATACTGCCAATACTGATCATTGTCATATTGATTGCAATGCTGATTGTAGGATTGAATCAGTTTCGAAGTTTTTTTAATAGTTACCAGCCTGCCGCAGAAACAGAATCGTCCCAACGGAATGTCGTACCGATGGATGATAAAAAATTATTGATGGTAGTTTCACCGGAAGAACCCTTGCCGTCAAATTATAAAGTGGATCTTGCTGATGTGGAGCAAATACAGGTGGACAGGGGAATAGAGGAGGATCTGGAAGAAATGCTCCGATCGGCTGAGGAAGAACATATTTCTCTGGAACTTACGGGAGGATATGTTTCTGCTGAGGAACAACATGACTTGTATGAGGCAGAAGTCAGCAAGCTCATGGCGGAAGAAAGCCTTTTCCGTACAAATGCATCTGAAAAGGCAGAAAAAACCGTTCCGGAACAAAACCATAGTGAACGTCAAAGCGGACTTGCAGTGACTTTCGGAAAAACAGGGGCTGCAGTTTTTTCGGATTCTGAAGAATACCGGTGGATGCTCAGAAATGCTTCACGATTCGGGTTTATTCTGCGCTATCCTGAGGGAAAGGAAAAAAGCACCGGTTTTGCATTTGATCCTACACAATTCCGATATGTGGGAAAAGACAATGCAGGTAAAATGAAGACTCTGAATATGAGTCTTGAAGAATACGTTTCATATTTAAAGTCCAGACAATAAGCGAAAAAATTCATGAATACTCCCTTTATGACCGCATATAATGATGCAGAGGTGATTTTGGCATCGGCTGCTGAATTAAAAGAATAAGGGGAGTGTTATCGTGGAAGAACAATATCAGGAAAATGATTTCAGGGAAGATACGGGAGATTTTGATAACGCCGTTGAAGAAGATTATCCCGTAAAATCGAAAAACAGAAGTATGCTGCTGATAATTTGTCAGCTTGTTGTATGTATTGTCTGCATTGCAGGTGCAATAACCATAAAGCTTATCGGAGGTTCTGTTTATGCGGCAGTCGGTACATGGTTTTTTGATCAATACAACAACACGATCTTTACCGGAAACGGAGAAGGTATTCTGCCTTTCCGTGATGAGGTTTCCGTCAAAGAAAACGGTATGATCAATGAACAGACCGGAAATGGTAAGGAAAAGAATACTGCGTCTGGTCAGATCAAAGAAACACTGACAAAACCGCTGTCAAAAATAGAAATAACTTCCGGTTTTGGGAAAAGGGAGCTTGATGGTCAGGAGAACGAACATAAAGGCGTAGATCTTGCCGCTAAAGAAAATGATGCGATTTTTGCTGCTATTGACGGAGAAGTAACGATTGCACAGGAGGACAGCAGCTACGGGAACTATATTGTAATTACACATAAGAATAATATAAAGACATTATATGCACACTGCAGTAAGCTGATTGCAAAAAAGGGTGATAAAGTAAGAGCAGGGGATAAAATTGCTCTTGCAGGATCAACAGGACAGGCGTACGGGACGCATCTTCATTTCGAAATATTGATTAATGGAAAAAATGTTGATCCGGCTCCTTATCTGGTAGAAAAGGAAAAGGCTGCCGATGAAGCTTAAAATCGGCGGTATAGTATTTGAAATAAGTTTTCCTCTTGCAGCAGTTATGACAGCAGTGATTCTGTTTGATAGCAGCCTGTCGGTAGTGGTGTGTTTTTTGTCAGTGATTTTTCATGAATCCGGCCATCTTGTAATGCTGCATCATTTCGGATGTATGCCGGAGAGTATCAGACTTACGTTATTTGATATAGCCATTGTGGATAAAAGCAAATCTCTGAGAGGGTTCAGTCAGGAAATAGCTGTTGTAATGGCAGGGATTGCTTTTAATTTTCTGTTCGGAACTGCTGCTCTCATACTTCTGCACATTTTCAGCGGAGGAATATGGGAATTGTTCGTCAATGCAAATTATACTCTTGCATTTTTTAATCTGCTGCCGGCGGAAACACTTGACGGCGGACAGGCGCTGCTTTTGATACTCTGCCGTAAGATGGAAATGAGAAAGGCAATGATAACCGCAGATATTATTTCTGTTGTTATAATTATTCCGTTGGGGATTCTGGGTTTTATAGTGCTTTTAAGGTCGAAATATAATTTTTCACTTTTGCTGACTGCAATATATTTGCTTGCAGTGCTTTTGATGAAACATCCGCTGCTGCCGGTATGGAAGAAGCAGAAAAAATGATACAGGAGAAAATTATGGAATGTAAAATTACATCACGGGGAGCAGAACTTTATGCTCCGCATGAATTTGATTTGAAAAACACTTTTGAATGTGGTCAATGTTTTCGTTGGTATAAAGAATCAGACGATGTATACAGCGGTATCGTAAAAGGAATGTTAGTGAAGGTATACCGTGACGGAGATACAGTAGTAATTGATGGTGCAGATGAAGCAGCTTTTAAAAATCATTGGAGGGAATACTTTGATATTGACTGTGATTACGAACAGCTCCGCCGGGAGATGATCTCCCTGTGTCCTGCTTTGTCTGCGGCTGCCGAAAAGATTAACGGTATAAGAATACTGTATCAGGAACCATGGGAAGCATTATGTTCTTTTATTATTTCACAAAACAACAATATTCCAAGAATACAAGGAATTGTATCAAGACTGTGCGAAAATTTCGGAGATGATATTGGGCAGGCATATTCATTTCCTTCAGCAGAAAAGCTGTCAGTTATGGAGCCGGAAGATCTCGCGCCATTGCGTGCCGGATTCCGTGCAAGATATATTATCGATGCGGCAAGGAAGGTTAGCAGCGGGGCTGTGGATCTTGAAAAATTAAAAACAGCTCCCATTGACGAATGTCGAAGGGAGCTTATGACGATTACCGGAGTAGGCGTGAAAGTAGCTGAATGTACTTTGCTGTACGGTTTGCACAGAATGGAAGCATTTCCGATAGATGTGTGGATGAAAAAAGCGCTGGCTTCAGAGTTTGCCGGTATTTCGCCTGAAGAACTGGGAATGACAGCCGGAATTGCTCAGCAGTATATTTTCCACTACATAAGAAATATGAATCAATGAAATCTTACACCAACAGAGACGTCCCCACACACTTCCCATCCTGACGGAAAGAGGAAGTGTGTGGGGACGTCATAAATATCTGAATCATTCTCTTGTTAAAATACGCACCTCATTCATGTTGTGTTTATTTCCTTCTTCATCCTCAGAAGTAAACTTATCCTGTGTTTTTAGTATGGTATTTCCATTATTATCTTTTTCAATGGAATAGGTAATAACTACCGGTTCCAGATTCATTCTTTTGGAGTAATTATCGCTGACGTGAATAGTGACTTGTTTATCTGTATATTCATAAGTAAATTCCTGTGTTTGTACCCGTTCTTTCTGATCATCTACCGAAACAATTCCGGTTCCCGATTTGCCAAAGGTATAGATAATATCTCCTATATATACCCATTCTGCTTCTTTGGTTTCTTCGTTCACTGTATGAAGGTATCCGGGTTTTTCATCAGAGAAAAACTTTCCGTCATCATATATTTTATCGCTTGTTATTTTCCAGCTTCCTATAGGGTTGAAATCAAAATCGCTGCATCCGCTCATAGAAACAGGGGAAAGCGTACATAATACGGTTATAATAATCACAGATGCAATGGATTTAATTGTTTTATTCATGCTTGATACTCCTTGACATATAATATATTTTCAGCTTTCTATAAGTGTTCGCGCCGCCTGAAGAGGTACGGACACTTTGTCATTATTATATTCCATTTTATTGTTTTTATCAAGCATTATATACAAAATAATCAAAAAAGTACGCATTTTTCTGGGGGAAACCCTTTCCTAAAAAAACTGAATTTTTATCTTAATAATTCAGCTTTGTCATGAATCAACAATAGCAGACGACTGTAATATTTTTGAAACTGTGTTTAACTGCTGGCATTAAATCGACAGCGGCGGCACGCCGCCAGACGACTGGAAAATGTTGAAACTGTATTCAGCTGTGGGTATTATTTTGTTCGCCACAGGTTTTATGCACCTCTGCCAAATATTATTTTGCATTTACTCAAAAAACAGGCTGCTGCACAAGGTGGTGCAGCAGCCCGGATAAAATTATGATCCGAAATATTCTTTTTCTGCAATTGTATTGCCGTTATTACCGACATATCTTACAATGACAGAAACTGATTTGTCATTTGTCAGGGATTTAAGCTGATCCGCAATTCCGTCATAGGTAGAACTTGCGCTGTTAAGGGCATTTTTGAGATAATCAGCTGAAATGCTGGATGTATCTACCTTATATTTAAAATCGTAAACAAACTGAGTATTGTTTTCGATCAGGATTTTAACATCCATCATATCATTGCTGAAAGATTCTGCCGTTTTATCAAAAGTGGATTTCATTGAAGGATCGTTGTACATTTCCGTCAGACTGGAATAAACACCTGAGGGGGCTGCTGCAGCTGTGCTGCTTTCCTGAACAGATGTATCTGAAGCTTCGCTTTCGGTACTGCTTTCAGAAGTATATTCCTTTTCCAGAATCAAAGAATTATCCGCATTGTAATATTTGACAACGATGGTAACGTCCTTGATAGATGCAGACTTTTCAATCGACTGGATAATGGAGGGGAATCCGCCGTTATCAATGGTCTTTTCCAGAGTTTCTTTCATAGCATCGGTGACATCGAGTTGTTCCTTCAATGTTGCTGTAAATACAAGCTGTGTATCATTTTGAATTTCTGCTTTCATTGTTACGGTATCGTTAGAATAGCTCTTACCGTAATTATCAAGTACCTGTGGTGTCAGGTAATCCGACAGCTTGGCAGAGGAACTTTCTTCGATACTTGATTCCACCTGACTTTCCAGAACAGAGCTTTCCTGTTCGGAACTTTCCTGAATTTCAGATGATTCTTCGGAACTTTCCTGAGACGATTCTTCTGAGCTTTCTTTAGATGATTCTTCAACAACGGAAGAAGCTGTCTGGGATGCTTCACCTGAATTCTGGAGATTGATAGGAAGCATATTACAAGCGGCTGCCGAGGTTGCCATTAATGCCAAAGCACCTATCAGAGCGATTAGTTTTAACGTCTTTTTCATAATTTTTCCTCCCATAGTATTGTAGGAATTATTTGCTGATTAAACTTTCCGGGTCAAGCAAGCCTGAGAACTCTGTGAATGTCATTTGATCATTCATTTTATATGTTTTACTGACAATGCCTGTACAAGTGGATAGTTCAAGCTAAGAAAACACTGAATAATGGTATTTTGAGGTTTAAAAGAAACAGGAAGCGGCTCTGCATCGGGGCTTGCTTCACAGCTTTGTGTAAGATCCGTCACCGATCGCTTACGATCTCGGGACGTCACTTGACTCCAAACGCTTGAAAATGAATTAATCAGAGTTATCTTAATGATATTATCATAATCCCGATTGAACATAAAATCAAGTGGCATTTTTATTTTTATTGAATTATACCAATTTTATATATGAATAATATTAAGGAAATGTAATTTTGATGATATAATATAATGACATTTAATAAAAAAGAAATCCGGTATTTCTTTTATAATCCCTTAACCTGAGTCAGTGAAACTCAATTGTAACTGCTGTTAAATATACAGTAATGATGCGTTATTTTATGATTATCACTAATTCAGGCGTTTACCCGTAAGTTACAGCTTTTCTGCCCATCACCGTCCCTATTCCCAAAGGGAAGGGGGAAAATAAGGAACGGCGGCATGCGTGCTGCACACACATGCCGCCTTAACAAATAAAACCTGTCAGACAATGATATCACTTTGCTCAACTCTTTGATTAAAGAAGGAGATAATTCTGATACATGGTTTTCTGAGAACAATACCGAGTATCAAAGCGAATGGAACAAAGGCAAGAAGAAGTCCTATATTCTGTATAAAAGAGTTCATATCAACGCCAGCTACTGATTCACGAAGTGCATTGATGCCGTATTTGAACGGAAGATAAGGGGAAATGTGCTGGAAGGGACCGGGTAAAACCTCAATAGGAAATGTACCGCCTGAACCAGCAATCTGAATTACAAGAATAATTACTGCAAGAGCCTTACCGATAACGCTGAAAGTAATAGTGAGGGAATAAATAATCAGCGTGTAAACAAAGCTTGAGATCAGACATCCTAATACGAACAATACCGGATTGTCACACTGTATTTTCAGGAAGAACAGATCTCCGAGAGAAATGATCCATGCCTGAATCTGACCTATAAAGAAATAGATAAGGTATCTGCCGAAAAAAATCTGTGTGCTGTTTGGTTTGCTGAGCTGTTTCAGTTCTCTTTTTGTAAGATCGGTTTTCATTACTGCAACAAGAATAATTCCTCCTACCCAGAAACCAAGTGTGGTATAAAACGGTGCCATTCCAGAGCCGTAATTCTCTACCGGATAGATGCTATGTCTTTGTACGGTAACCGGACTGGAAACAAATTCACCTAAAGCTGATGGATTTTCAATAATCGGAGTAATAATGTTTTCGATCAGACTGTTGTTGGTAATGGAGTCAATTGTTTTGGACAAACCGTCAATTTTTTTCTTGGCGTCGTCCATAAAATCCTTCAGTCCCTGGAAAGTGGTTTTCATGTTTCCGATAGTATCCGATGCTTCATCGAAAGTACTGTTCAGCTCAGGTACATTTCCACTGAGATTCATAAGTACATCATATACATTATCCAGTGCGGCATAGGATTTGTTGACAGCAGAATCAATTACAGTCTTAACCCCTGAAAAAGCAGAGCTTACTGAAGAACTGTCTATTTTTGACTGGTTAATCAGGTTAGTAATGTTTGTTTTGATTTCTGCAGGAAGTTTACCGCTGTTTTCCAGTGTATCTGCGGCAGCTATGACAGTATCTT
>CACZPV010000322.1 GCA_902783065.1 uncultured Ruminococcus sp. | reverse complement strand
TTGTTACGCTGTTTGGTATCTTTATGCTTGTCAAGCTTTTACAGTTAGAGAATGCACCTTCACCGATGCTTATAACGCTATCTGGTATGTTGACGTTTGTAAGATCACCGCAACCACTAAATGCATAACCACCAATGCTCGTTACATAATTCGGCATTGAAATGGTTTTAAGACTACTGCAACCATTAAATGCATAACCACTAATGCTCGTTACATAATTCGGTATTGAAATGGTTTTAAGACTACTGCAACCACTAAATGCATAACCGCCAATGCGTGTTACACCATCTGGTATCGAAATGCTTTCAAGTTTTTTGCAATCGTAGAACACTCCATTGCCAATATTTTTTATACTGTCCGGTATTGTGATTTTTTTTACAAGACTGCAAGCACGGAATGCTGAATCACCAATTGCTGTTACTGGACAACCATTGATCATTTCCGGAATAAGAACACCATAGCTTGAGCCTTTGTATTTGGTTATTGTTACTGGTCCGTTATCAGTTTCCTGCCAGTATTCAAAGTCACCATATACTGCAGCATTGGCAACAATGCCGGTATCTATGTCGGTGACAGCAGGAAAGACAGTTACCGCACTTACACCTATTAAAGCCGATGCAAGGGCAATGGCACACATTTTCTTTAATGACCTGCTTATTTTCATAATAAAACCTCCTTATAGTGCATAGAATATAAAAATAAAATTATTATATAATAATTATAGGACTATTTGTCCTAAAAGTCAATATAACACTTTATATTATTTTATAATTTGACTGGTGATATCTGTGAAATTAAGAATAAGAGAACTCCGGGAGGATCACGACCTGACACAGTCGCAAATATCAAAAATGCTGATGTGTGACCAGTCCCTTTATTCAAAATACGAGCGGGGTGAAAGAGAAATTCCTCTTGCTCTGCTGATAAAAATCGCTGATTATTATCATGTAAGTCTTGATTATCTGACCTTTCGCTCCGACATTCCGGAAATTTGCCGTTAATTGCTGAATTGCTGCTGCCTTAAAGTAAGGCGGTTTTTTTGTGACTGTTTTTTTATATAAACGGTTCCAATGCTCTATATGTTGTATAAAAAAGCAATAATAATTTATGCATATTTACTAATAATTGCTTTGGTAATAAAAAATCTGAGAAAATTACCATAAATATTAATTTTTCCCTTTGCAAATTGATAGGAAAAATGGTAGAATAGAAAATGAGTTAAGGCGTCCGTTGATGTAACTGCCTTAAAATTGAAACCGTTGATTCGGTTTCTCGAAAATATTTTTTAGGAATCAGGAGTGTGATTAACGTGTATGAAATGACACATAAAAGCCGTCCTTTCTCAGGGAAAAAGGTAGTCAGCCTCGCTCTCTGTGCAGCTGTGACGGCTTCGGCTTTCGCAGCAGTCGGTATGGTTTCTGCAAGCGGTGTTTCTCCGGTGGATTACGGTCTGGCACAAAATATCCAGGAAGGAACTATTCTTCATTGCTTTGACTGGAAGTACAGCGATATAAAAGCTGAACTTCCGGCTATTGCTCAGGCAGGATTTACAAGCATCCAGACTTCTCCGGTTCAGCCCGCCGGCGGTCAGGGTTCGTGGTACTGGCTGTATCAGCCTCTCAGCTTTTCGGTCGGCACTGAACTCGGTACAAAAGAAGAACTTAAGGATCTGTGCGATACTGCTGAACAGTATGGTATTAAAGTAATCGTTGACGTTGTTGCCAACCATCTTGCCGGTGATCATACCAGTATTCAGTCTGATCTTCAGGATGAAAAATACTGGCATACCCTTGGTGAGATCCAGAAATATACCGACCGTAAGCAGGTGACAGACGGCGATATCGGTATGCAGGACCTTAAAACAGAGGATCCTTATGTACAGCAGGTAGTAGCAAACTATATTAATGAGCTGAAAGAGCTTGGCGTTGACGGTATTCGCTGGGACGCTGCTAAACATATTTCACTCCCGAGTGAAGGCAGCGATTTCTGGAAAACAGTAACAGCTTCCGGTCTTTACAACTACGGTGAAATACTTTCTTCTCCCGTTGATAACGGCGGAGAGGATCTTATGGCTGAATATACAAACTATATTTCAGTTACAGATGACACTTACGGTAACTCTGTAAGAAGTTCATTCGCCGGCGGCAAGGCACCGACCTTTGACGGAAACTGGACTACAGAGGGGATTTCTGCAAATAAGCTGGTATACTGGGGTGAAAGCCATGATACCTATGCCGGCGGTATAGGCGAAGGATCCAATTCGGTAAGCCAGAATAATGTAGACCGTGCCTATGCAGTTGTAGCTGCAAGATCGGATGCAAGTTCTCTTTACCTTTCCCGTCCTCAGGCAAAGATGAGAGATAGCATCAGAATCGGCGTTAAGGGCAGCAGACAATTTGCAAGCGATGAAATAGCAGCAGTTAACCATTTCCATAATGCAATGATAGGTAAGGCTGATGCTTATGGAGTAACTGATAATGTTGCGGTTGTTACACGTCAGAACGGCGGTGCTGTAATCGTATGCGGCAAGGGCAGCGGTGCAGTTGAAGTAAACAACGTAAACAACTATGTACCTGACGGTACATATACCGATGAGGTTTCAGGTAATGTATTTACTGTTTCCGGTTCAAAAATTACCGGTATAGTAGGTGAGAGCGGTATTGCTGTTATCTATAATTCAGCGTACACAAACAGAGTGTCCGTAGATAAGGTATCAGGAACAAAGTTCAATAATACATTAAAAATCACTTTAAAAGCAATCGGTGTTACAAATGCAGTTTATGAAACTTCAGAAGGTGCGTCCGGTTCATTTGTAAATGGTGATACTATTGATATCGGTGCTGCAACAGAAGGCGGTAAAGCTGTTAACGTTTTTCTTAAGGCTGATTCTTTAGACGGAAAGACATCAATGGTTTCTATGTACACTTACAGCAAAAATGAATTGAAGCCTTATCCGGTACTGAACGGCGGCGTTGTGTTTGATAACAGCGAAACAAAATGGAAAAAAGTCAACGTATTTGTTTACGACAAAAAGACGGAAAAAATCAACAATGGTTCATGGCCGGGTGTGCAGATGACAGACTGCGGCAATAACCTTTACAAATATGAGTTACCTGAGCAATTCAGCGACTGCGGCACGGTAAGAGTTATCTTCAACAACGGTTCAGGCGACCAGGTTCCGGGCCTGCTTCAGCCGGGTCTTCCTATGGAATATACAGAAAAGATGCTTTATAATGGTACGGATTGGGTAGATCTTCCTGAGGTTTCTGTTTCTCCTGACCCAACGGTTTCAGAACCTTCACAGGAATCCACTCCGGAATCTTCTGTAGAAGAACCAAGCACAGATCCTGTTTCTGAAGAGCCTTCCGAAACATCCAAGACCGAAAGTTCCGGAGCAGCCGAAGTGGTTTCAACAGTAAGTTATCCGGAAAACAGCGGCAATAAGCCAAATTCTACTGTAAGCACAATTCCGGCAGGAACCACATCAACAGTTACTGCTGTTTCAACAGTTTCAACAGCTTCTACAGTAACTTCAACAACAACCTCGACTACAACTACAACAACACCTGCAACCACAACGATTAAAGAAGTAGTTGCTACATCTGACGGAACGCTTCTGGCAGTATTTGCTCTGACTCTGATCGGTCTGGTATCAGGTATTGCAGGCTTCAAAGCTTACAAAAAGAAAAATGATTGATAAGACACTTATAATGATTTGATCAGCAGACGATTTTTTCTGACTGCGGATTGTTGAAAAATAGCATAAAATAAAAACACCTTCGTGTGGTTTTCGTTATGAAAACATGCGGAGGTGTTTTTCTGTAAGATGGCAGAATCTTTTATCAGGAAATTTTTATGGGGCTGTCGCATTAAGAAATCGCATTATTACTATGTAAAAGCTATTTTTTGATTTGCAATTATAAAGTTCCCTGCCTTACGGCAGGGAGTCAGTCTTTTTTTATGAAC
>CACZPV010000321.1 GCA_902783065.1 uncultured Ruminococcus sp. | reverse complement strand
TTCTTCTCTGACTTCTCTGATAAGCGCAGCTTTCATATTTTCATTTTCTTTTATACCTCCGCCCGGAAATTTATAGTATTTTTCTTTTTTACTATATACAAGAGCAATCTTGTGCTCCTTTATGATAATACCTCTTGCCGATGGTCTTTTATAGACACTGTATTTTTCTTCATAATCTTTCAAATCTATTACAAATAGTTCTTTCATTATGTTTCCTCCATAAACAACCAAATTCTCATTTAATACATTATACCACATCCGCAATGCTTTCGTCTATTCTTTTTTGTGTTTTTTGAACAAACCAGCGAACCGCCGGAGCTTCAATGTGAAATTTTTTCGTTCACCACAGATGTTATGTACCGCTGCCAACTATAATTTTACACTTACGAACAAAAGGGAGAAATGGCAGGAATTATGAAAAAGACACACCCGGACGATTCAAGTTGAATTATCCGGGTGTGTTACTTTATTAGTGCATTTTGTTGTTATTCCGGTTTTCCGTATGCATGCAGATAAACCTTTGCATCATCAAGCTTTTCCTCGCCTTTTTACAATCGGCTATATATACACTTGAAATTTTTAATGCTATGCAACAAATGGGACTGACGTTTTTTACACCAGTCCCATAAACAGCCTGACGGAATGGATTTCCTCCTCCGTCAGGGGTCAGAATGTTTACATGTTAACGATATCCTTCTCTTCAAGAAGACGAACACCGTTCTCAACGAGAATCTGTTCTGCCAGGTCATTATCTGCCACCCGAAGTACCACGGATGCATATTTTTTGGATACTGTAATGAAGGCATACATATACTCTATATTAATATTGTGTCTTGCAAGTATATTTACAATCTTTGCAAGAGAACCAGGCTCGTCCGGTATGGATATACCGACTACTTTAGTAATGGAAACAAAGCAGCCGGAAGACTCCAGTGCCGACTTTGCCTTCTGGGGATCGGTTACGATAAGGCGAAAGATACCAAAATCCTGTGTGTCAGCAACGCTCATTGCACGTATGTCAACATTTGCATTGGCAATAGAATCGGTAATGGTCACAAGTTTGCCTTCCTTGTTTTCAACGAAAATAGATAATTGATTGACTGCCATAAATAAATCCTCCTTTGATCAGATGTTGATTTAGCTGATTATAAAAACCAGAAAATTTTTTGTTCGTACGGTCTAAAAGCCATTTCATAGTTTTTCTCCGCTGCCATCCGTTACTTTCTCTGCATACAGCATCGAAAATGACTGCCTTTACACGGTCGGCTGTCAGATATTGATGCCTAAACGCTTACGGTTATCAATGACACGAACAGCTTTTCCCTCCGAACGGGCGATACTCTTAGGTGCAACCAAATGAATCTTCGGATTGATTCCGAGCATTGCTTTCATAGCATTTTGTAGATCTTTTTCCTTTGCGGTAATACCCTTTGGCGAGTCAGAGAAATCTTCATCCTTCATTTCAACGTTGATATCAAATGTATCTGTATTGTTTACTCTGTCAACAATGATCTGATAGTTTGGAGCGTAGCCGTTGTTAAGCAGAACTGCTTCTATCTGGCTTGGGAAAACATTCACACCTCTGATGATCATCATGTCATCTGATCTGCCGAGTGGTTTGGTCATCTTAAGCAATGTACGGCCACAGGAGCATTTTTCACGAGTAAGAATACATATATCTCTTGTACGGTATCTCAGAAGCGGAAAAGCTTCTTTGTCCAGAGAGGTAAAAACCAGTTCTCCTTTAGAGCCAAGCGGCAGTACTTCACCGGTTTCAGGGTCGATAATCTCAGCAAGAAAATGATCTTCGTTTATATGCATTCCGGACTGTTCCTCACATTCGAAGGCGACACCCGGTCCGCTTATTTCGGTTAGTCCGTATATGTCATATGCTTTGATACCAAGAGATTTTTCGATATCCCTGCGCATTTCCTCTGTCCAGGGTTCTGCACCGAAAATACCGGCCTTGAGCTTGTTATCCTCCGGCTTATATCCCTTTTCGCGCAGTGTTTCTCCGATGTATGCAGCGTAAGAAGGTGTACAGCACAGAATAGTGGAATCAAGATCCATCATAAACTGTATCTGACGGTCGGTGTTTCCGCTGGACATCGGCAGCGTAAGGCACCCGACTTTATGGGAACCTCCATGCAGTCCGGCACCTCCTGTGAACAGACCGTATCCGTAGCAAACCTGGCAGACATCCTTGTTGTCGGCACCAGCTGCCGTCAGTGCTCTGGCGCAGCAGTCCTCCCACAAATCCACATCGTTCTGAGTATAGAATGCTACGACCCTTTTTCCGGTTGTACCGGAAGTGGACTGGATGCGGACGCAATTGTGAAGGTCCGTGGCAAGAAGTCCGTAGGGATATGCTTCTCTCAGATCATCTTTTTTAAGAAACGGAAGCTTATACAAATCATCAGTACTTTTGATATCTTCAGGGGTAACACCCTTTTCATCCATCAGGTCGCGATAGTACTTAACATTATCATACACATATCTGACCTGTTTTACAAGCTTCTGATCCTGAATTTTTTTAATTTCTTCAACAGGCATTGTTTCAATTTCGGGGTGAAAATATTTCTTCTGCATATTGTAATCACACTTTCTATTAGGGTAATCAGGAATAATATCCGAGACGGAATGCTTCTTTGTTGATATCAATAAAGCTTGGCTTTACGCATTTTTCAATTGCAAACTCCCACTTCTCATATGGAATATCAAAATATTTTGCCAGTCTTCCCATCAATACAATGTTGCACGCTTTTGCAGAACCAGCCTGTGAAGCCAGTTCCAATGCATCAATTGCATCAACGTGTACGCCTTTGCCGGTCATTTCGTCAAGAATATTTTCCGGATATACGGCATTTCCGATAATTACAGGCATAGGGTCGATTTGTTGGGTATTGACGATGACAGTGCCATCCTTGCGGAGATTACTGATGTATCTTGCTGCTTCGATTTTTTCAAAGCTGACGATAAAATCAGCCTCACCCTCCTCAATGACAGGAGAGCATACCCGATCTCCGAAACGGACATAGGTAACTACTGAACCGCCTCGCTGGCTCATACCATGTACTTCGCTGACCTTTACATCAAATCCTTCGTCAACCAGCAGTCTGCCCAGCAGTTTTGAAGCAAGCAGGGAACCCTGACCGCCTACTCCTACGATCATTATATTTTTTGTTGCCATTATTACTCTACCTCACTTTCAAATGCATCAAACGGGCACAGACCGGCACAGACACCGCAGCCGATACATAATGTGTTGTCGATAACGGCGTGACCGTCACGGAAAGAAATAGCCGGGCATCCGAATTTCATGCAGCGTTTGCAGCCTCTGCATTTATCCTTGTTGATGTGCAGCGGTTTTTTCGGCTTGACATATTTGAGCAATACGCAGGGGCGTCTGGAAATTATGACGGAAGGCTCGTCCTTTGCCAGTTCTTCCAGTACAGCCTTTTCACATTCCTCCAGATTATATGGATCGACAACTCTGACGGAATTGATTCCCACAGAACGGCAGAGGCTTTCGAGGTTAACCTTGCCGGCGGGATCACCCTTTATATTAAGACCGGTAGTAGGATTCTGTTGATGACCGGTCATACCGGTGATGGAGTTATCCAGGATAATTACTGTGGAATTGGACTGATTGTAGGCTATGTTTATAAGTCCGGTGACACCGGAATGCATAAAGGTCGAGTCACCGATTACACAGACTGTTTTATGTTCAGTTTCGCTTCCTCCAGCCTTGTTGAAGCCGTGAATACCGGATACAGACGCTCCCATACACAGAGTCATATCAAGAGCATTCAGTGGCGGCATTGATCCAAGAGTATAGCAGCCGATATCGCCAAGTACGGTGATTTTATTCTTAGCAAGTACATAGTACATGCCACGGTGCGGACATCCGGCACACATCATAGGAGGTCTTACCGGAATAGCTGTATCGAGAGAAACGTTTTCCTTTTCTGCCAGACCAAAAGCTTTTGCAATAGTTTTCTGTGAAAATTCTCCCAGAATTGAAAATTTTTCCTTTCCGATGACGTTTACTCCGATTGATTTGCAATGTGTTTCAATGATCGGATCCAGTTCTTCAATGACATATACAGTTTTGTTATCAGATGCAAAATCACGTATAAGCTTCACCGGCAGCGGGTTTACCATACCCAGCTTCAGAACGGAAACACTGTCGCCAAATACCTCTTTGACATATTGGTAGGAGGTGGAAGAAGTAATAATACCAAAGTCATGGCTGCCGTCACCTTTTTCCACGCTGTTAACAGCAGAAGATTCGGCATATTCTGTCAGCTTTGCGGTTCTTTCCTCTACAAAAGGATGACGTGCAATTGCATTGGCAGGAGCCATTATATATTTACGGGGATTCTTTTCGTAGACTTTTTCTGCTTCGATGCGCTCACCGGTTTCTACAATGCTCTGTGAATGAGCTACACGCGTACACATCTTGATAAACACAGGCGTGTCAAATTGTTCGGAAATCTCATACGCAATCTTTGCAAAATCCAGTGCTTCCTGAGAATCAGCAGGCTCCAGCATCGGGACCTTAGCAGCAACAGCATAGTGACGGGAATCCTGTTCGTTTTGAGAAGAATGCATTCCCGGATCATCTGCAACGCAAATCACCATACCGGCATTGACACCGGTATAGGACATGGTGAACAGCGGATCGGCAGCTACATTAAGTCCGACATGTTTCATGCAACAGGCAGAGCGCTTGCCCCGAAGGGAAGCTCCGAATGCAGTTTCTGTTGCAACTTTTTCGTTTGGTGCCCATTCGCAGTATGTGTCATCGAATTTTGCAAATTCTTCGGTGATCTCGGTGCTCGGGGTGCCCGGATAGCTTGAAATAAGACTGCATCCGGCTTCATAAAGCCCCCGTGCCAGTGCAGCATTACCAATCATTAGTTTTTTCATGAAATGATACCACCTTTATCTTAATTATATCGGCTGATTGTAAAAGTATAAAATCCCTTTGCTAATACGTTTTTTGATATCATGTGTTATACAATTATTCTCCGCTGTAATCAGTCATTTTCGTAGATTTTGCATCGGGAACGACTGCTTTTTGATTTTCGCAGCGGGTTTTTACAATCGGCTGCTTATTATATGGTTACTGATTTCTCAGGTCAACAATTCTTTTGGCTTTTCCCTGGAAGCGTTCAATGGTTTTTGGTGCTACGAGGGTAACCTTGGTTCTCAGACCGAGAATAGACTGCATTTTGCTCTCGATATGTTTTTTCAGATCGCTCAGACGCTGATAGTTTTCCAGAAGTTCAGCGTTGTCCAGTTCAACCTTGATTTCCAAGCTGTCACGGAAGTGCTCCCGTGTAATAATCAACATATAGTGGGGAGCAATATCTTTGATATTAATGAGGATGTTTTCAATCTGTGTCGGGAACACATTTACACCTTTTATGATAAGCATATCGTCAGTTCTGCCCATAGTTTTTGACATACGGGCATGTGTTCTGCCGCAGGGGCATGGTTCATAGCTGATTTTTGTAATATCCTTGGTACGATAGCGCAGAACCGGCATACCCTTGCGTGTGAGGGTAGTGATAACAAGTTCGCCGACTTCTCCTTCGCCAAGACGCTTTCCGGTTTCGGTATCTATGATTTCGGGCAGGAAATGATCCTCTGCAAAATGCATACCATTTCTTGCTTCGCAGTCGCCGGATACACCGGGACCGCCAAGTTCAGTCATGCCGTAGTTATCTGATACACGGATATTGAAATTGGATTCTATCTGTGAGCGCATGGCAGGAGTACATGGTTCTGAGCCAAGTATTCCAAGACGCAGAGAATAATCAGACAGGGGATAACCGGCTTCCTTTGCAGCCTCGGACAGATACAGAGCATAGGAAGGTGTAGCAACCAGTCCGGTAACACCATAATCACGCATCATCATCAGCTGTTTCTCAGTATTTCCGGAGGATGCCGGAATAACAGTGGCTCCGATGTTTTCAAGTCCATAATGAAGACCCAGAGCGCCTGTGAACAATCCGTATCCGAAGCTTATCTGAATGATATCATCGGCTGTTACACCGCCGGCAACAGCCACACGAGATACACAGTCTGCCCATATACGAAGATCTTCCTTTGTATAGACACCAACGGTAGGCTTGCCGGTTGTACCGGAGGAGGCGTGTATACGGACAATATCCTTCATCGGAACAGCACTAAGTCCGAATGGGTAGTTGTCACGAAAGTCGTCCTTTGTTGTGAAGGGGATGTATTCAATGTCGGATAAGGCTTTAATTTTTGAACCGTCGCCCACACCTGCATCTGTCAGACGCTTGTGATACAGCGGCACGTTATCGTAGCAGTATTTTACGGTCTGCTTCAGGCGTTCAAGCTGAATAGCTTCGATTTGTTCTCGCGGCAGAGTTTCAATGTCTTTTTGAAACATCATTTTTCATCTTTCCTTTTCAATTATTTTTTTTGCCTTTCTTTTTAGGCTTTTGTGCAACGGGGACCGGCGATTCATTTTCACCTATAGATTTTTTTGATGATACAGTTACTTTTCTGTTATAGCAGGAGAATATCTGATCTGTTCTTGCTGTATCTTTTGCCGGGGCAATAAGGGTGATCAGCGGAGTAAGAACAATTCCTGAAATCATTGCCAGAACACCGGCATTGATAGGAGATTTGAAATATTCCAGCAGTTCATTGCTGAATGTAACTCCTGTCAGGTTGCATATAAAGGATGCAATTGAGATTCCCAAACCAAGAACAAAATTAAACCAGACTGCGATTTTCGGAACTCGTTTCATATATAGACCGTACATAAACGGCGCAAGGAATGCACCCGCAAGTGCGCCCCAGGAAACACCCATCATCTGTGAAATGAACAAAACAGGTGAGTTTGCCTGAATAATGGCAATCAAAGCAGAAACTGCAATGAAAAAGATGATAAATATTCTCATCAGAAGAACCTTTTTCTTTTCACTCAGTGACTTTTTACTGCAGAAAACAGGGTCAATAAAGTCGATAGTGAGTACAGAACTGGATGTCAGTACAAGACTTGACAGCGTACTCATGGATGCAGAAAGAACAAGTACCACCACAATGCCTATCAGAACCGAAGGAAGGTTTTCCAGCATGGAAGGAATAACGTTGTCATAGCCGCCCTCAGGCTTTCCGTCTGCGCCGGGCTGACCGAACAGTCTGCCGAAGCCGCCGAGAAAATAGCAGCCCCCGGCAACAACGATAGCAAAGATAGTTGAAACGATGGTACCTGTGCTGATAGATTTTTCAGACTTGATCGCATAGAATTTCTGAACCATCTGCGGCAGACCCCAGGTGCCGAGTGAAGTCAGAATGACCACACCGATCAGAGCAGGGATGTCCGGCCCGAAGAAGGAGGTATAGGCGCCAAAGAACTCTGTGCCGGAGGGTGTTTTTGCTATTTCACGGGACAGAAGCGCAATACTTTCCGTTAAACCGCCGTGGACCTGCAGAACGGCAGCAATGACAGCAACAATTCCTACCAGCATAATAATGCCCTGAATAAAGTCATTGATGGCTGTTGCCATATAGCCTCCGAGAACCACATATATGCCTGTGAGAACCGCCATAGCGATGACGCAGTAGCTGTACGGGATCCCGAATGCCATACCGAACAATCGTGACAAACCGTTGTAGAGGGATGCAGTGTACGGGATCAGGAATACAAAAATAATGATTGAGGCAGCAATTTTAAGTGCCTTTGAATCATATCTCTTAGCGAAAAAGTCAGGCATTGTAGCAGAATCAAGATGCTGGGTCATAACTCTTGTACGTCTGCCGAGGATGTTCCATGCCAGAAGGGAACCGATGAAGGCATTTCCCAGTCCTATCCAGGTGGATGCAAGACCGAACCTCCAACCGAACTGTCCGGCATATCCGACAAAAATAACTGCGGAAAAATAGGATGTGCCGAAAGCAAACGCAGTCAGCCACGGGCCCACTGAGCGGTTACCCAGTACAAAACCATTTACATTGGTTGCCTGTTTGCGGCAGTAAATTCCGACACCTATCATGATCGCAAAGAACACGACAAGAAACAGGACTTTGATGAACATATCCATGTGCTATAGTCTCCTTATATTTCTTTTGTATAGCTGATTGTAAAATCAAAGAATCAACTGTTAAAGTGGATTTTGATATTTAATCTTTTACATTTTTCTCCACTTTTAAAGGATTATCGAATTTTGGCGAGTTGTCTGCCCGCCTACGGCGGGCAGACAACCTTTCGCCAATTTACAATCGGCTGTTTTTTATAGAATAGACGATTGTAAAAGTCTGAAATTTCTTTGCCCAAGTGTTTTTTGACATCATGTGTTTATGATTTTTCTCAGCTGTAATCCGTCATTTTCTTAGACAAAGAGTCAAAAACGATGACTTTTTGAATTTCTGTGCGAATGTTTGTGCCGCCGCAGGCGGCACAAACATTCGCCTTTTTACAATCGGCTATTTCTTTTATAGAATTATATATTTAATAATATGTGTTATTGTTGTTAAGGAAATACTGAAAGAAAATGCTTTATATTTTTTATATAGCCGGTATCGGCATTACGCAGGCTTAGTCCACACATAGCTGCCGAACATTAAAAAACTATCAGATTTTCCTTATCTCAGCGGATTAACCGCATCACATATTAAATTATACAAAGGTGATTTTGGAGGAATCATAATGGTGATTGATTTTCATACACACATTTATCCTGAAAAGATCGCAGCCGCAACCATACGTGCGCTGACACAAGCTGCACCGGATGTCAGGGCATATACAGGCGGGACAGCAGCAGATTTGCAGGAAAGCATGAAAAAGGCAGGGATCGACAAATCAGTTATTCTTCCTGTTGC
This sequence comes from uncultured Ruminococcus sp., assembly GCA_902783065.1. Lineage (GTDB taxonomy): Bacteria > Bacillota > Clostridia > Oscillospirales > Acutalibacteraceae > UBA1213. Next base: position 1,379 of record CACZPV010000321.1, on the reverse strand, counting down.
GACCCGTAAGGGTCAGTTTGAAACGATAAATCGTTATGCCGCATACATTAATGAAAACTGTGAGGGATTAGTTTCTTTCGGCGGAATCCATCCTGACGATGATGACATTCCCGCAAAGCTACGCTTTCTGAAAGACAGCGGATTCAGGGGAATCAAGATCCATCCCGATTATACCGGTACGTTTATTGATGATGAGCGCTATATTACCATTCTCACAGAATGTGCCCGTCTTGGATTGCTGGTTGTGACTCATGCAGGTGTAGATCCGGCATTTGATGTGATTCATTGTACACCCGAGCGCGGCAGAGCTGTATTGGATCGTGTTACCGCAGCAACAGGTGTATGCAAACCATTTATGATATTTGCCCATCTTGGTGGAATGTATGTTCACAAGGATGTGGAGAAATATTTGCTGGGCAGCAGCTGCTATATTGATATAAGCTGTTCGTTCTCATCTCTGCAAAGTTTCTGTGATACGGATGACGAAGATGTTGTCAGGGTGATCCGGACACATGGAGCAGATAAGATCCTTTTTGCAACAGACAGTCCCTGGAATGATCAGAGTGCCTATCTTGAGCATTTCAGAGCTTTGAAGGGCATCAGTGATACTGAGAAGGAAATGATTCTTTTTCGTAATGCTGAAAAACTGTTATCCGGACAGGGATGAGTATTCAAAAGGAAAAGTACCTATACATTATAGCACTTTACAGTATTAAAGTCAATGAGTTTTGCGGATCGCTGTTCTGAAGAATCTACAAATTTCACATTCGTATTTTATGCACAATGCTGTCTGGAAAACGATCCGGCAGTTCAGTATGAGAAAACCGGAATGACATATCATGTCAGTTCTCTGTTTTATCAAACCAAACAGTAGCAATATTGAGACTTTTGTCCCGATATTGCTACTGTTTAGATTTATTATTATGTATGGTATTAAACTTCAGACTGTCAAATAGTGATAAAAAGACTTATTTGATGGTGTACAATAAAAGTTGACACAACGAGGTCAAACAAATAGAATAGAAAATAAGAAAGGTTGTGTCAAAAATGAGTGAACAAAGGAAATACGATGAGGAATACCAAAAGGAAGCGGTAAAATTAGCCAACAAGATAGGAAGTGGAAAAGCAGCAGAAGAATTGGGAATACCCAAAGGAACGCTGTATGGGTGGATAGTAAAGGCAAAGAAAGGCTACATAGACTTGGGCAAGGGAAGTCAGACACCGGAAGGAGCAATGAGCCTTGCAGAAGAACTGAATACCCTCAGAAAGAAAAATAAAGAGCTTGAGAAGGCAAACAAGAGACTACAGGAAGAAAATGAAATATTGGCAGAGGCGACAGCTTTTTTCGCAGCGAGCCGTCGGAAGTCGGGAAAAACGAA
>CACZPV010000320.1 GCA_902783065.1 uncultured Ruminococcus sp. | reverse complement strand
TCAGACAAGGTTATCACAAACTTGATCCAACATCTGATGAATATAAAAATATCCTGAACACCTACACATCTGCGGAAAAGGCAGGCAGTATCTTTGTTATTGCTGATGATGCCGACAGAGAGGCACTTGACAAGGCTGTATCCCGTGCGGATCTGGCACTTATGCTGACGATGCAGGATGTGACGAAAAAAATAAATGTATCATCAGATAACAAAAGCAGAGATTTTTCCACCGATAAAATTAATGTATCTGAACTTTATCAGTTTACCAAAATTCCTATGATTGCAAATGCTGCTCCGGAATATATTGAAAAATCAATTGGTTATGATGATATGTACAGTGATCAGGTCGGCGCAGCAATGGCAAAACTGTATTATCAGGAACTCGGTGCGGATTTGTCTGCTATGCAGACCGGATATATTTTAAAAATCGGATTGTATATGGTGCTGATCACACTCTGCGGTGTAACTGCAACTATTCTTGTCAGCTTTGCAGCATCGAAAATCAGCGCCGGTGCAGCCAGAACCATTCGTTCCGATATCTTTACAAAGGTTGAAAGCTTTTCAAATGCCGAGTTTGATAGATTTTCCACTGCATCCCTGATTACCAGAACAACCAACGATATTACACAAATACAGAATCTGATCAATATGGGACTGAGAATGATCTGCTATGCTCCGATTATGGGAATCGGCGGTGCAATACTTGCTGCATCTACTACAATAACAATGAGCTGGATTATTATAGCTGCAATCGCTGTATTACTAATGGTTCTTCTGGTTGTTTTTTTCGTGGCAATGCCTAAATTCAAGGTGATTCAGAAGCTTATCGACAGACTTAACCTTGTAACCCGTGAAAGCCTGAGCGGTCTTTTGGTTATCAGAGCTTTCGGAACAGAAAAATACGAAGAAAAAAGATTTGATAAAGCCAATCGGGATCTGACCGATGTAAACCTTTTTGTCAACAGAGTCATGACATTTCTTATGCCGGTTATGATGCTGATTATGAACGGTGTATCTTTGCTTATCGTATGGATCGGTGCCAGATATATCGAACAGTCGGAACTGCAGGTTGGTGATATGATGGCATTCATCCAGTATTCTATGATGATAATTATGTCATTCCTGATGATTGCTGTAATGTTTATTATCATCCCACGTGCTTCCGTTTCTGCTGTAAGAATAGCAGATGTACTTGATTGTGATATCTCAGTAAAAGACCCTGAGGAACCTGTTTCTCTCCCGACAGAAGTAAAGGGAGAAGTACACTTTGATCATGTTTCATTCCGATATGAAGGTGCCTCAGATGATGTACTGAAAGATATAAGCTTCACCGCATGCCCCGGAGAAACAACTGCATTTATAGGAACAACAGGTGCCGGAAAAACAACTTTGATCAATCTGATCACACGTTTTTATGACGTTTCTGAGGGCAGTGTTATGATTGACGGAATTGATGTCAGAAGCCTGACGCAAAAGGATCTGCGTTCACAGATCGGACTGGTACCTCAGAAAGGGATGCTGTTTTCCGGAGATATTGCTTCAAACATTCGCTACGGAAACGAAAATGCTTCTGATGAAGACATGTATACTGCGGCGGAAACTGCACAGGCATCCGATTTTATTCAAAGCAAGCCTGAACACTATGAAGCAGCCGTTTCACAGGGAGGTACAAATGTTTCCGGCGGTCAGAAACAAAGACTTGCGATCGCCAGAGCGCTTGTTAAAAAGGCAAAAATCTATATTTTTGATGACAGTTTTTCAGCATTGGACTTCAAGACAGACGCTGCTCTGAGAAAAGCACTGAAAAAATATACATCTGATTCAACAGTTATAATTGTAGGACAAAGAATCAGTACAATTATGCATGCTGAAAAGATTATTGTTCTGGATAATGGTATAATTGTGGGAATGGGAACGCACAATGAATTGTTAAAAAAGTGTCCGCAGTACCGTGAAATTGCTGTTTCTCAGAACATCACACAAAAGACACAGGAGGTGAGCATATGAATAATCAGCACAGAACAAAGCCAAAAGCCGCTATGGGCGGAAGAATGGCAGGAATGATGGCTGGCGACAGAGCTAAGGATTTTAAAGGTACCGTAAAGCAGTTTCTTAAATATATGGGTATTTATAAATTCAGCGTCCTGATAGTTATGGTCTTTGCCGTATGCTCTACCGTCTTTATGATTGTAGGTCCGAAAATCCTTGGAAATGCAACTACCGTACTGGCAGAAGGAATAATGGGAATGTATACAGGTACAGGCAGCGGTATAGATTTCGGGAAAATCGCCGAAATTTTACTGTTCCTTGTGGGATTGTATGTGGTAAGCTCGTTTTTCTCGTTCATGCAGGGGTTTATTATGACAAACGTTTCCATGAAACTCACCTACAGGCTGCGAAAAGATATTTCTGAAAAATTCAACAGGCTGCCGTTGAAATATTATGATAAAACCACCAACGGAGAAATTCTTTCCAGAGTTACAAATGATATTGATACACTGAGCCAGAGTCTTAATCAAAGCCTGACACAAATGATTACCTCGGTAACACAACTTATTGGTATTCTGGTGATGATGCTGTCAATCAGCTGGCAGATGACACTGATTGCAATTGCAATTCTTCCCGTATCAATGATTTTTGTTGTATTCATTGTAAAGAAATCTCAAAAACAATTTACGGCACAACAGGAATACCTTGGTCACGTAAACGGACATATTGAGGAAATGTATGGCGGTCATCAGATAATGAAGGCATTCAACGGAGAAGAAAGATCTGTCAGAACATTCAATGAGCTTAACGATAGGTTATATTCCTCTGCATGGAAATCACAGTTTTTATCCGGTATTATGATGCCGATAATGACGTTTGTTACAAATCTTGGTTATGTGGCAGTCTGCGTACTGGGTGGCTATTTTGCAGTAAACGGTATTATTACTGTAGGAGATATACAGGCATTTATTCAATATGTAAGACAATTTACACAACCGATCACTCAGGTAGCAAATATTACCAATATTCTCCAGCAGACAGCAGCTGCCGCTGAAAGAGTATTTGAATTTCTTGATGAGGAAGAAGAAATTCCGGAAGCTGATCACGCAATTACAGTAAACTGCACTGATGAGCCTGATACTGACCTGAATGTTCATATCAGCGGCAGTGTACAGTTTGCACATGTTTGTTTTGGTTACAGTGACGACAAAATGGTAATTAACGATTTTTCTGTCAATGTTGCTCCCGGCAGCAAGATCGCTATTGTCGGACCGACCGGCGCAGGAAAAACAACGATAATCAAACTGCTTTTGCGTTTTTATGATGTACAAAGCGGAGCAGTTCTGGTGGATGGTTATGATATACGTGATTTCAGGCGGAAGGATCTGCGTTCTCTGTTCGGAATGGTACTGCAGGATACATGGCTGTACAGCGGCAGTATCCGTGATAATATTAAATACGGCAGACCGGATGCAAGTGAAGAAGAAATGCTCAAGGCTGCCAAAGCAGCGCAGGTAGATTCTTTTGTCCGTACCCTTCCGGATGGATATGATATGCTTCTGAACGAGGAAACGGATAATATTTCACAGGGTCAGAAACAGCTTCTTACGATTGCAAGAGCAATTCTGGCTGATCCGAAGATCCTGATTCTTGATGAAGCAACAAGTTCTGTAGATACAAGAACTGAAATTATGATTCAGAAGGCTATGGATAATCTTATGAAAGGCAGAACAAGCTTTGTAATTGCACACAGGCTCAGTACAATTGTAAATGCTGACAGAATCCTGGTCCTTGATCATGGCAATGTAGTGGAACAGGGCAGTCATAAAGAATTGATGGAAAAAGGCGGTTTTTACCAGAAGCTATATAACAGTCAATTCGAACAATAATCGGCATGACGCCCAGCGTGACGCTGGACCCTTACCAATACCCACAGCTAACCACAGTTTCAACATTACAACAGTCGTCTGCTTTTGTTGACTCATGAAAAGTTGAGTTATCAAAACTCAAAGTTTAGGTCAAGCCTTTTTAAAGGCTTGCAGTTTCCAAAGGCAGCGCCTTTGGTCGCGCTCCGCAGAGCGCGAAATCTCTTGCCTGAAAATCCCTCCGAAAGGGGCTCGTCGGAGCCTATTGTAAATCAATTCAGGAACTGATATAATAATGATATAACTGCTGGTCAGGACTGCTGAACGGCAGAGAAAATATCTGGGAGGTTCAGTTAATGAAATACCATTTTACTAAAATGCACGGTGCCGGGAATGATTATGTTTACATCAATTGCTTTGAAGAAAGGGTAGAAGACCCGAATACGCTCAGTACGCTGTTAGCAGACAGACATAAAGGAATAGGCGGCGATGGACTGGTATTGATTTGTCCGTCCGATACTGCCGATGCAAAGATGAGGATGTTTAATCTTGATGGTTCGGAGGGAATGATGTGCGGTAATGCTATAAGATGTGTTGCCAGATACATTTTCGACAATAATATAGCGAGAAAAGAAATTGTTTCTATTGAAACAAAAAGCGGGATAAAAACTATACGTATCAAAAGTGAAAACGGAAAATTTATCAGCGCAAGTGTTGATATGGGAAAGGCAATTCTTGTTCCCGGCGAGATTCCGATGACATGTGACGAAGAAAGCTTTATCGCCAAACCGATTGAGGTCGATGGAAAAACGTATGTATGTACAGCTGTATCGATGGGCAATCCCCATTGCGTAACATTTGTTGATGATGTTGATGCCATAGATCTGGAGAAAACAGGACCGCATTTTGAAAATCATCCTTTATTTCCTGACAGAGTTAATACAGAATTTATTAGGATTATTGATC